>JAJEBJ010000374.1 GCA_022822575.1 Alphaproteobacteria bacterium
CAATCCAGGGCCGGCGGACGCGAGGTGACATGGTCAACAGCGCGACACTTCTGGCCATTGGTGACGTTCATCTCGGCACCCGGTGTTCAGGCATCCCCGATGCCGTCATGGACTGGGGTATCGATCCGGCGGACCTGACGCCGGCGGCTACCCTTGAACGCTGCGTCGACCTGGCGATCGACAGGAGGGTCGCTGCCGTTCTCCTGGCCGGCGACGTGGTCGACAGCAACAATGCCCGATTCGAGGCCATGGTCCCTCTGGAAACCTGCACGAAGCGGCTTCTCGATGCCGGAATCGAGGTCATCGCCGTAGCCGGAAACCACGATGTCGAGGCACTCCCCCGCTTGGCGTCCATGGTCGACGGCTTCCGGTTGCTCGGTGCCGGAGGCACCTGGCAGACCCATGTCGTCAGTCACCACGGTGTGGCGGTGGCCGAGATCATCGGCTGGTCCTTCGGTGCCAGCGAGGTCCGCCAGAGTCCGGTGGCAGACTTGCTCAGACATCCTCTTGCACGAACGAGCTCGGGCATTCCGCGAATTGGACTGCTCCACGCCGATCTTGGCGCTTCGGGAGGGGTCTATGCTCCGGTGAGACAGGCGGAACTCGACGATGCCGCATGTGATGCATGGCTCCTCGGTCACATCCACAAGCCCTCTCTTGCCGGCGGTTCCTGCGGATATCTGGGATCACTCACAGGTCTCGATCCCTCGGAAACAGGACCTCACGGCCCATGGCTCATCACCCTTCATGGTGATGGCCGGATGGAATTTCACCAGGAAGTGCTGGCGCCGGTGCGCTGGCAAGAGATCACCGTGTCACTCGATGAGGGTCTCGAAGACGCCGAAGACGTGGCGGATCGGCTTCTTGCCGAGGCCGAGTCCCGCTGCCGCGAGATTGCCGGCGAGGGACCTCTGCCCCAAGTGCTCGGCCTCAAGGCCCGACTTGTCGGCTCGCTATCCTGTCGCGAGGACGTGATGACACGCCTCGTCTCGGGTGACTGGGCCGATCTCGGGCGTTTGGTCGACAAAACAGCTGTCTTCTACAGCCGCATCGTTCCAGCCCTCGCACACGGGAGGGATCTCAACAAGCTGGCCGAAGGCAGTGACCCGGCTGCCCTGATGGCACGTCGCCTTGTCGTGCTCGAAGAGGGCGGCGAAGCCGCACGGGAACTTCTCCGACAAGCACGCACGGAACTGGCCGGAGTGGCTGGCGAGACCCACTGGGCGCCCGTCGACGATCATCGCAATGCCAGTGATCCGCTGGCCGACGAACCGCTGCGCGACATGCTTATCCGGGCTGGCAGGGCCGCCCTTGACGCCATGCTCGCCGGGGAGAGGCGAGGCGAATGCACCTGAAGCGGTTGGCAATCCGCCGCCTTGGCGGGATCGAGACGCCCTTCGTCATCGACCTGGAGGGTGAAGGCATCCACGTGATCGTCGGGCCCAACGCGATCGGCAAGTCGAGCATCTGCCGGGCCGTCGAATGTCTCTACTGGTTGGACCGGCATGACGCGCCGGCACCTCGTGTCGACGGCCAGTTTGATCAGGATGGCATCGTTTGGCAGGCGCGCCGCGACGGCCCGCACCTCGCGTGGAGCCATGCGGATGGCGACGGCGCGCCTCCCCGTCTGCCCGACTCGAGGCATGACCGTTCTTTCTTTTTGCGCCTGCGGGATCTCATCGACCCCTCCGCCGACGGAACGCTCGACATCGCATCCCGGATCAGGCGCGAGATGTCAGGCGGCATTGATCTCGACGGCATCGCGCGGACACTCTTTCGCCCTCCCACCCGGCAGTCCTGCAGAGCCACCCGAAAGGCCTTCAACGAATTGGCGAGCAAAGTCAGGACGATTCAAGGCAACCATGCCCGCCTGCAGCGGGACATGGACCGACTGAAGGAACTGGAGAAGGAACTCGAAACGGCCGTCGACAACGACCGGCGCCGCGCGAGTGTCCGCCGTGCCAGGAGGCTTGCGGAACACCGAAGGAAACTCGACGACACCCGGCAGGAACTGGAAGTCCTCCCCGCCGCCCTGGAACAGCTCACCGGAACCGAGCCCGAGGACATCGCCGCACGCGCCGAACGGGTTCGAAGCCTGGAAGAACAGATGCGCCTTCAGGAGGAGGTTCTTGGTGAGGCCTGCGCGTCCCGAGAGGCCGCGCATCTCGAATCGGTCGTTGCACCGGTGGACCTCACCCTCTGGCGCCAGCGAGCCAATGACCTCGTGGCGATCGAACTGGAACTCAGGGAGGCACGGAAGGTCCGTGAGCAGCGACGCCACGAACTCCTTCAGGCTCTCGAGGCGGTCGGTGGGTCCGAGGAGATGGCTGATCTTGTCCCGGACGACCATGCCAGGCTCTTCGAGACCCTTCGCGTGGCCGAACAGGACCGTCTCGCGGCAGACGCCCTGCAATCGCGGATCGATCTTCTTCGACGCCTGCAGGACGACGGTGTCCCGGACGACGCGCCGGAGACCCTTCGCGTCGAAATCGACCTGTTGCGCCGCTGGCTACGTTCCGGCGCACCCCCTCGAAATCGCGCATGGGCGGTTGGCGCCATCGCCGCCGTGGCCGCCGGCGTCCTGCTGGCACTCACTGTCGATCCCTTCTTCGGATTTCTGGCGGCGGCCGGTGGCGGAGTGCTGCTGTCGGTTCTCGCGTTGCGCCCCGGCGACAGGGCGGTGGCGGACGAAGAGTTCACGCAGCTCGATCTCGAACCTCCGCGCGCCATAGGACCGGCCACGGTGCGGTTGAAGAGGTGTGAAGCCGACCTTGCTTCCTTTGAGGCCCGCATGCAGCGCCGACGCGACCGGGATGTCGAACTCCGCAATCTGGAGAGCGAACACGCCAGTCTTGCCGCCCGTATGCCGCCCCTGGAAGAACTCGCAAGACCGTTCCTGAAGGATCTCGGCCCCCTGCCCTCGCACGTCGAGCTTCTCGACCTTGTCGATGCGCTGGTGCGACTCCGAGAGGCACGCATCGCCGGCGAGGGAGCTGACGGCCTTGTCACACATCTCGAGGCGCAACATGCCGGCACACTGTCGGATCTTGTCACTTTCCTGTGCCGCCATGGCGAGGCGCAGCCGCTGGATGCAAGGGAAGCACTGGCCCGTCTTGACTCGCTGGGCCAGCGCAGCGGAGCGCTGGATCGGGCCCAGAGGGACGAGGCGCAGGCATCCGCCTCTCTCGATACAGTACGCCATGACCACTCCGCCCTGCTCGGAGAGATTGCGGCGCTATACCGAAAGGCATCCCTCGAGGACGGCGACGCAGCGGCATTGGCGATCCTGATGGGAAGTCTCCCGAGATATCGCGAGCTTGTGGCATCCATCAGGGAACTCGAAAATCGTGTGAGGCACGAAACGGACGAGCTTGCCGCCGAGGGCGAAGCGGAACTTGCCGGGTGGGAAATCGCGAAACTCGATGATCTCGAAAGCGAGCTCTCTGGAGCATCGGAACGCGAATCGACGCTGCGCCAGGAGATCGCCGACATCAGGGCTGCAGCCGCCGAGGCCCGGCGAGCGCACCATCTCGAGGAACAGCTGGCCACCATGGAGCAGGCGCGCAGTGCGCTGCAGGAGCGTCGAAACGAGGCCCTGTTCGCGGCCTGCGGACAATTCCTCATCGACACCGTGGAACAGGAGTTCGAGAGCATCCGCATGCCGCGTCTCCTCGAGCAGACCCGGCACCACTTCTCCGAATTCACGCATCACCGGCACGACGTGCGCCTCTCCCGGGATGACGGTCCACCACGCCTCATCGCAACCGATCTGAGCCAGGACGAAAGCCGCGAACTCCATGAACTCTCGGATGGCACCCGTGCCCAGCTGCTGCTCGCGGCTCGCGTCGCCTTCGCCAGAGAGATCGAAGGGGATACCCGTCTACCCTTCTTTCTCGACGAGGCGCTCGATCAGAGCGACCCGGAACGATTTGACGCCATTGCCGGCAGTCTTGGAGACATGGTGCGGCGTGACGGCAGGCAGATCGTCTACCTGACCAGCGATCCCCTCGATGTCGAGAGATTCCGCCGTGCGGTTGAATCCGATCATGTGACCGTGACCGCCATCGATCTTAGCGCCCTCCGCCGGCAAGGGGCCATGGCGGTTCCCGTCGACGTCCCTCCCCTCGAGACCATTCCGCATCCGGGCTCGCTCTCTGGGCAGGAGTATGGAGAGGCGCTTGCCGTGCCTCACCTGCGGCCGGAACGTGGCTGGCGGGGACAGCACCTCCACCACGTCCTGTGGGATCAGCCGCACCTCCTCCATGACATCCTGTCCCAGGGCATAAGGCTGGCTGGACAATGGAAACATGTCTCGCCATCGCCCCTGGGAGAGAAACTGCGATCCATCGCGCCCGCCGGCGGCATGATTGATGCGCGTGTCGATCTCTTCGCGATCTTCACGTCACTGTGGAACGAGGGCCGCAACCGCCCCGTTGACCGCGACGCCCTGCAACGAAGCAGTGCCATATCGAGGCACTACCTCGAACCCCTCGTCACGATTGCTGAATCACTGGCAGGCGATCCACGGGCACTGCTCGACACACTGCGCTCGAACCGGCCACCCGCCCTCGCCCGGTTCAGGGCAAGGAGCGCAGACGACCTCGAGGCCTGGATGCGCGATCATGGCTACCTCGACGAACGGCCCCGTCTGGAAAGGGAAGAACTGGCTCTTCGCGCTCTTGCGAGCCCCCCTGCCGCCCGCCTGACAGCAGGTGATGCGCGTTCCTGCCTACATCACTGGTGGCATCTTGCCGAAGGGGCGCCGCAGGACTGATCCGGTCAGCGCAAACCCTCTGCTGCAACGTCGTCGAGTGCCGCCTTGATGCTTTCGCGCAGGACGTCCTCGATGATGCCGATTTCCCTCTTTCCGATGATGAGCGGCGGCGACAGCACCGCCATGTGGCCCAGCGGCCTGACGATGAGTCCGCGTTTCTGGGCGTGGCGTGCCACGCGCCCGCCAAAATCCACTTCCGCGTCGTGGAGTTCTCCGGTGACCTGATCGCGGACGAACTCGATTCCCTGCATGAAGTGGCTCCCCCGAACCTCGCCCACGGCTTCGAGGTCTCCAAGACGATGGAGCGCTGCCTCGAACAACGGTCCCGTGGCCCGGACGTGTCCGCACAGGTCCTCGTTCTCCATGATGGCGATGTTCGCCAGGGCGGCCGCACAGGCGGCGGGGTGGCTCGAATAGGTCATGCCGTGAAGGAACATCGCTCCCGGTGCGGCGATGACATCGTAGATCTCCTCCGAGAGAATCGTCGCCGAGAGCGGCTGATAGCCAGAGGTGAGTCCCTTAGCAGAGGTGATGATGTCAGGTTCGATGCCGAACACGTCCTGCGACGAGAAGAAGTGGCCTAGACGTCCGAAGGCCGTGACGACCTCGTCGGAGATGTACTTGATACCGTAGGTCGAGCACACATCCCTGGTCCGCCTGTGATAGCCGTCGGGCGGCACGATGACGCCTCCGGCCCCCATGATCGGTTCGGCAATGAAGCCGGCGATGTTCTCGGCTCCAATCTTCTCGATTGCTTCGATCATCTCCTCGATAAGGAAGTCCGAGAACTCGTCAACAGTCATGCCGTCGGGCCGCCTGTAGGGATAGGGCGACGAGAGGTGGTGCACGAGGTCCTCGGCCGAATTCCAGTCGGTACGATAGGCCGGGGTCGTCAGGGCGACCGAAAGATGCGTCGAGCCGTGATAGGCGCCGATCCTCGAGAGAATCATCCGCCTCGAGGGCTCGCCAAGGCGGTTAAAGTAGTGGTGGAGGATGCGCACGGCGCTGTCATTGGCCACCGAACCGGAGTTGCCGAAATAGACATGGTTGAGCGAACCCGGGGCCAGTGACGCCACCTTGTGGGAGAGGCGCGCGCCTTCGGGATGGGTGAGGTTGTAGAACGTCGAGTAGTAATCGAGCTTGTGCAGCTGCGCGGCGACCGCATCGATGATCTCACGGCGCCCGTGACCGACATTGACGCACCAAAGACCACCGATACCGTCCAGCATGCGGTTGCCATCCGCATCATAGACAAAGGCTCCGTCAGCCTCGGTGATGACGGTGCGTGCCCCCTCCGCCTTCAATCCGTCGAGATTGGCGAAGGAGTGAACGAGATGGGCATCGAGTGCCAGGATCTCGTCGGTCAGGTTCTGGCTTTCAAAACTCTCCATGACTGAGCCCCATTTTCCGGTCAAAGCGCCGATCACCATACCATCACCGTGACATGACATGCATCACCGGTTCATTCAGCGGCAAACGGCGGCCACCTGGACATCAGGGCTGGCCGATCGGCCACGGAGGCGATGCATCGCCATCACCGAGAGCGCGCTGCATGAGAACCGTGTCCACCCAGTGATCGAACTTGTGGCCGACCGATCCCAGTACACCGACATGACGGAACCCGAGCCGCTCGTGAAAACCGATCGAGGCCCGGTTGGCGGAACCCCCGATGACGGCAATCATCTGCCTGTACCCGAGGGCCGCGCATCGGCGAATCAATGACTCCATCAACAGGAGACCCGTTCCCTGCCTGTCGTGCCCGTGACGCACGTAGACCGAGTTCTCCACCGTATGGCGGTAGGCAGACCGCGACCGCCAAGGCGAGGCACACGCATATCCCGTGATGGCGTCGGCCGATTCGGCGACGAGCCAGGGGAGACCACGTGCGCGGATTGCCTGCCAGCGTGCGATCATCTCTTCAGCATCCGGAGGGTCGATCTCCAACGATGCCGTTCCGTGCTGCACGTGCCAGGCATAGATCCGGGCAATGTCGGCGAAGTCCTCCTCCAGGGCCGAACGGATCCGGAGCCCTTGATGACCAACGCCGCCGGTCATTCGGGTGCCGCCCTGCTGCGGACGGTATCGTCGCCCTGGCCCCCTTGAGGCGCGACACGGCCCACGCGTCCCATTGCCTCCGGCAACGACTCCATGTGCTCGGCCAATTCCAAATCCCTCAGACGGCTTGTTGTCGTCGCGCCCGAAGACACTTTCGCTCAGGACGTGGCATGAACATTCCTGTGATCAGCCTCCTTGTCTTCAACAGAGGCAACACCGTGGGACGATGCCGTGTCAGTTGACGATCGGCTCCCGGGGGATGTGGTTGACTCGTTCGCACGCGCCTTCGGTCACGATCGCGGTCTCGCCGATGCACATGCTCAATCCGGTGGTGTCATCGAGCAGGATCATGTGAAGGAAGAACACCATGCCGGGCTCAAGAACCTGCGGATTTCCCGCCCACACCATCGGCCAGTCCATCCATGTCGGGGGATACATCGCCCCCATGGTGTAACCGCAGGCAGCAAGTCGGGCGTGACCGAATCCTGCCTCACCCAGCGTCCTTGCGTGCGCGTCAAACACGTCGCCAACCGTCCTTCCTGGGCGCAGGGTTTCCAGGCAGGCGTCGATGGCGTCGGCGCATGCGCGGTTCATGCTCACATGGCGGTGATCAGGGGTTCCGGTTAGAATGTTGTACATCATGGCCGCGTGGTAGTGCCGGAAGGCTGCAGCCGGTTCGAACACCACCTGGTCGCTCTCCGTCACGACCTCGTCACCGGTATGGTAGCGGCAGAACACGGCCGCCTCGCCGGCACCCATGGGCCAGCGGCCTGCGGTCGGGTCACCACCGCCCTCCATCAGTGCCTGCATCATCGCCCCGTAGACTGCCTTCACGGAGGCGCCCGGGATGGTGCGTTCGATGCTGACATCGAGAATCCGGTCGCACAGCGACCCTGCCTTGCGCACGTACGCAAGCTCCGCCTCGCTCTTGACCAGCCGGATCAGGCGGACGAGATCCGAGGCATCGACAGTCCGGCAGAATCCGTCGAGTGCAGCATCGACCATCTTCGCTCGCTGCCCGGTGAGACCGTAGGCGTGATACTCGACGCCGAGACGTTTTCCCCGGCACCCATGGTCCTCGAGCATGTCTCTCAGGTCGTCTCCAGGTGATGCATCCTCGCGGTCCTGCCAGATGCGAATGTCCTCGACGATGGACGTCTCGCGGGACTGGATGCGGTCTGCCGAACGTGTCAGCAGTGCCAGTGCTCCGTCCGCTCCGAGGTACATGCCCTGGAACATGGAGTAGCCGCTCGTGTCATAGCCGGTGAGGTAGTACATGCTGTCCTGACGAAACAGCACCAGACCATCAAGCCCTTCACGCTCCATGGCGGCACGGGCCCCGGCAATTCGGCGATCGAACTCGTGGCGGGAGAAGTGAAGAAGCGGCATGACGTGCCCCGGCGTTCTAAGTGACACTATCGGCCGGCCAAGAC
>JAJEBJ010000149.1 GCA_022822575.1 Alphaproteobacteria bacterium
GTCGAGGAACTGGCGGTCCTCCTCCTCGGTGAAACCGGAGGAGACAAAGTCGCGCGCCTCGCCCGCCTCGTCGACGGTGGTGATGATGCCGTAGCGCGCGGCGGTGAGCGCCCGGGCGGTGTCGACCGCCTCCTGGAGCACGGTGGCGAGGTCGAGGCTGGCGCTGGTGCGCAGGATGGCCGCACTGAGCGCGGCGATGCGCTCGCGGGCCGCCTGGAGTTCGCGGCGCAGGTCGTCGGGACCGTTCATCGGTGGTTGCTTCCTTTCCGGACGGGTCCGAATTCGGTCCGGTTTCGCTCGGGCGTGGTGATCGATACCCGCGCAACGGGGCGCAGACTAGAATCAGTTATCCCAAGAGGCAACGCAATACGCATGCAACACCCGTGTATTCGCACACACACCTCACGGACGTATTTGTATCGTTCGGCCATCAGGATCGTGTACAACCGGCGATGGCAGCAGGTGGGTTCCGGGTTGCGAGGCCGATGCATGGGATGAGTGTTGCGACCGCGCTGAAACGGATCGGTACAGTCAAGCCGAGCCGGATCCCGTACCGGTGTCCGCAGGTCGTGCGAGCTTCCTCACCAGCATGTCGCGCAACGCTCGTCGGGCAGGCGCTGCCGTTCCGGACGTCTGCCATCCGGACCGGTTCGTTTCCCCGACGAACGGGGACCGGCAACACCACCACGGCCTGAACGGTCTTGGTGGCGGCAGGAACACGTGCATGGGCAATTGTCTTGCCTGCATGTGGTTCAAGATCATCCGGACCGTCCTGCTTGACCTCTTTTCCGGCTGCGTGTTCCCGAACACGCACGACTGCGGCAGCCGGGTCACGGACCGGCGACGCAGACGGCGGAGCCTCCCCGCATGAGTGATGCTCCAACGCGTGGCTATGACGTCGCCATCGTCGGTGCCGGGCCCGTCGGCAGTCTTTGTGCCCTGGCCCATGCGCGCAAGGGTGCGCGGGTCATCCTGCTTGAAGCCAATCCGAAGGCCTCCCGGCGTCTGGCAGGCGAATGGCTGCATCCCTCCGCCGTGAGGATTCTGCAGGACGTCGGAATTGATCCCGATTCTCTCCCGGGTCGTACGCAGGGCAGGGGGTTCGTGGTGTTTCCCGAGGATGGCTCCGATCCGATCCTGCTGCCCTACATGGGAGACTCGCCTGGACTGGCCTGCGAACACCAGGTTCTCGTCGCGAAGTTGCACGACGCTATCAGCAACGAGGAAGCCATCGACTTCATCACTCCGGCCCGTGTCACGGAAGTGGGAGTTGGCACACTGACCTATACGCGCAACGGCGCGGACCATTCGTTGCGTGTCGGGCGAGTTGTCGGCGCAGATGGTCGGGCTTCCGTGGTGCGTCGGTCCCTGGGTCTTTCGACCGATCGACAGTTGTGCTCGAGGATGCTGGGGACCGTGCTCGAGGGGGTGGATCTTGAGTTCGAGGACTACGGGCACGTCATCCTGGGTGGTCCCGGCCCCATACTCATGTATCGCCTGGCCCGGGGACGGGTGAGAGTCATCGTGGATGTTCCGGTGAATCGCTGGTCACCGCAGGACCGTCTTGCCTTCCTGTCGGAATCCTATGCGGTGCTGCTTCCGGAACCGCTCCGGCATGCATTTGTCGAGTCCTTGCGCGAGGGCCGGTACGACACCGCCGCGAATCGTGTCATGCTCCGCGTCACCTACGGGACCGATCGCCGCGTCCTTATCGGTGATGCGGCCGGTCACTATCATCCCATCACGGCCGTCGGGATGACCCTTGGTTTTGGAGACGCCCTGGCTCTTGCCGAGGGAGGTTCATTCCGGAAATTCACGTCACAGCGCTTCCACGCGATCCGTGTGCCGGAACTCCTCGCCGCGGGACTCTACGAGGTTTTCGTCGAAGACCGGGCCGAGGCGACCATCCTGCGACACGCCATCTACCAAGGCTGGAGATCCGACAAGCTCTATCGCGAGCGCTCGGTCCGCATCCTTGCATGCGAGGACCGATCCGTGTTCGCTCTCTCCACGGCCTTTGCCCGGACGATGTTCCGGGCAATTGGCGGGCTCCTCCTGAGCGGGGACAACCGACCCGGCCAGTCTCACCCAAGTGTCGTCATCACGGCGCTCCTTCTCCGCCTAGCATGGTTGATACGCGGTGCCTGGCACCTTGCCAACGCGCGGCGTTCCGGTGGCAGGGAGGACACGCGGATCCGGGACAACTTCTCACGTGTCTTCAGGTGTTCCATGGCATCAGACACGCGACAGCGAGACGGGTCTCGCTGCGAGGGCTGGCGGGTGGATGACGCGGGACCGGCATTGAAGCGGGCGACGGCACGCCTGATTGCGTCGCAGGGCGATGACGGCGGCTGGGAAGGCGAAATGGTCTGGTGCCCCATGCTGACGGCGCAGTATGTCTTGCTGCATCACATCATCGGCAAGCCTCTTGAACCCGACCGCCGCCGCCGGGTGTTGCGATCCTTTGACCATACGCGTCTGCCGGGCGGATCCTGGGGATTGCACGAGCACTCCCGTCCCCACCTCTTTGTCACCGTGCTGGTCTATGTCGCCGCACGCCTGCTCGGTGTCGAACGGGGAGATCCTCTCATCGAGCCGGCACGGAGCTTCATTCAACGCGAAGACACGCTCAACATTCCGAGCTGGGGCAAGTTCTGGCTGGCTCTTCTGAATCTCTACGAATGGCGCGGCATCAACGCCATCCTGCCGGAGTTGTGGGCACTGCCGCGCTGGCTGCCCTTCCATCCCTCGAAATGGTACTGCCACACCCGCCTCATCTACATGGCGATGGCAGGCATCTACCGGCATCGCTACCAGGTCCCCGCCACGCCGGTGATCGTCTGTCTGCGCGAGGAACTCTATCCCCAGGCCTATGCCGACACAGATTTTTCCCGTGCCCGCAACCGTCTGAGAGATGCGGACCTCTTCGCACGCCCCGGCACGTGGCTGCGACTGGGCCATGCCTGTTCGTGGCTCTACGAGAGATGTCACAGCAGGCGCCTGAGACGGCGATGTGCGAGGGAGATCATCCGGCAGATCAGGTGGGAGCTCGCGGTGAGCAACCACACGAGCATTTCTCCGGTCAGCGGCCTTCTCAACATTCTCGCCCTTTGGCTCGATGATCATGACGACGCCGATGCCCGCCAGGCGCTTCAGCAACTGGAGGGGTGGATCTGGGAAGACGAGGAAGCTGGAATGCGTGTCACCGGCGCCAGGAGTGCGTCGTGGGACACGGGTTTTGCCCTGCAGGCCCTGGCAACAGCGCAGGATTGTCCGGATGTCCGTCAGGCCCTTGCCAGGGGAGCCGCCTTTCTGTCGAGGCAACAGATCAGGACGAGTTTCAAGGGATACGAGAAGGCCTGGCGGGCCGATCCCCGGGGCGGGTGGTGTTTCGCCGGCGACTGGCATGGCTGGCCTGTGTCCGATTGTACGGCCGAAGCGGTGCTGGGACTCGTTGCCGCCCGGGGCCGGCACGCGGACACCTCGGCCCTGCGTGATGCGGTCCGGTTCATGCTGAAGAGCCAGAATGAGGACGGGGGGTTTGGCAGCTATGAGGCACGCCGTTCGGCGATGTCCCTGGAATGGCTCAATCCGGCGGAGATGTTCGGTGAATCGATGACCGAACAGTCCTTCGTCGAGTGTACCGCCTCCTGTCTTGCCGCCTTCGCGGCGGCCGTCCGGACGATCCCGGATCTTGCCGACTCCTCGGTGAGGAACGCCGTCTCCAGGGGATGTGCGTGGTTGTGCCGGACACAGAACCGCGACGGGTCGTGGCGCGGTGTGTGGGGTGTGCAGTACATCTACGGCACTCTCTTCGGAATCAGGGGTCTTCTTGCCGCCGGCGTGCCTTCCGCCGGTCCGGCTGTATGTGCAGCCCGCAGGTGGCTCCTCGAGCGCCAGCGGGCAGATGGCGGATGGGGGGAGCACCACAGTGGATGTCTCGAAGGTCGCTACGTGGAGCACGCAGAAAGTCAGGTCATCCAGACGGCATGGGCCCTGATCGCCCTGCTCGAAGCCGGTGAAACCGACTGGCCTGCGATTTCGCGGGGCGTGCGATTTCTGATCGACTCCCAGGATGCGGAGGGATCATGGCCGAAGCAGGACATGGCAGGGGTCTTTTTTCGAACGGCGCTGCTGGATTACACCCTCTATCGGCAGTATTTTCCTCTCCATGTGCTGGGTCTCTACGAGGCCCGCCGTCGACACCGATCGGGACTTGCGGTGCCGTCGGCACCAGGTTGTGCGGAAAGGCAGGGCCATGGATCATGGGAAGCGTCGTCAGACTGAATCGGGCCGTGTGTGGAGGCGTCTCGTCCTTGCGTGTTGCCTCGGCCTCGCCATCGGTCTTTCGTTCGATGCCCGCGCTGGGTCCCTCGACCTTGCGCAGACTGCCTTCGCCGAGGGGAGGTTCATCGACGCTGCGCGCATTGCCGAAGATCTTGGGACACCTGCCGGTCTCATGCTGGCCGCCCAGTCCCTGCAGGTCCATGGCCACTTCATTGCCCAGGCGGACCAGGCGGACCGGTACCTCACGCAGGCCATCGATCTTGCAACGCGGGCTGTCAATGCCGCTCCGGAGAGCGCCGAAGCCCATGTGCACCTGGCCGCCGCCATCGGCCGGCACGCAGAGGCGGTCGGTTCCTTCGAAGCATCGAATCGAGGGTATGGCGAGAGTATTCGCGACGCCGCCGAAAAGGCCCTGGCCCTCGACCCTGAACTGGCCGAGGCCCACCTCACCATGGGTCGCTGGCATGCCGGTGTGATCGATGCCCTGGGCTCCTTTCTGGCCGGAATGCTCTACGATGCCAGCGAGGATGCGGCGCTGGAACACCTCGAACGGGCCATGGAACTCAAGCCTGACAGCAAGACCATTCTGCTGGAGAGCGCTACAGGGCTGCTGATCCTCGATGACGGGGATGCACGCGCCCGCGACCTTCTGATGAGGGGCATCGGCATGGACAGCAGGAACGTAGCCGAAGCGCTCCTTCATGCGGAAGTGATCGAACGTCTCGAGACGCTGGGCTCGAATCCCTGATCTGCAAGAACGGCATCGAGACGGGTTGCCGGCGGGCCCCGATGGATGGTCAGGAGAGTAGAGATGGACGGTGACAACCCGCTGTTTTCGGACATCTACCAGGTGGATGTGCCCGAATCATGGACGGATCACTACGGTCACATGAACGAAGGATACTTCGTGGTCGCGGCCAGTGACGCCTCATGGGCGTTCCAGGCTCACCTTGATATCGGCACCGCCTACTACGACAGGACCGGTTGCGCCCTTGTGACCGTGGAGACACATGTCCGCTATCTCGCCGAGGTGTCGAGGGGCGAATGTCTTTCCTTCGACAGCCTTGTCATCGGACACGATGCCAAGCGCCTCCACATCGGTCACGTCTTTCGTGTCGGTGAGCGTCAGTGCGGGACCATCGAGTGCATGTGGCTCCATCTTGATCACCAGGCGGCGCGAACGAAACCCTTTCCGCCGGACATCGATTCACGCCTTGCTGCACTGGTATGGAAGGAGCCACCGGCATGGGCCGCGCGCCATATCGGCCTCGCCAGAGGCGCGAGTCGATGACCTGGACGCCGGTGACTCCAATCCCGGGTGTCTCTGCGCTATAGTGGTGCTCCAGAGAACAGTCGTCACCGGCGCATGGCCCGTGATGAATCCGGCACCATGAAATTCTCCCACATTCTCGCTGTTGTCTTCGCGATGGGTGCTGCAGCTTGGGTGCTGTCCGGCAATCTCGGGGAAGATGTGCCCGCCGCAGAGGGCGGTGCAGAGCCGCTGCCGGACACTTTGGTCGAGGCGCCGCCTGCCACCTCTGTCAGGGTGGCAACGAGTGTTGCGACACCTCATTCGCTTGAACTGACCCTCACGGGTCAGACAGCGGCCGAGAGAATTGTGGCGCTCAGCGCGCAGACAAGGGGCCGTGTCGAAACCGTCGAGGTGCGGGAAGGTGATTTCGTTGACACCGGCGACCTGATAGCCACGTTGGCGCCTGACGATCGCATGGAGCGCCTGGAACGGGCCCGGTCAAGCGTCCGCCTCCGGGAAATCGAGTACGAGGCGGCCTCCAGGCTGGCAGAGAGCGGTTGGCAATCCGAAGCCGCGGAGGCCGAGGCACTGGCTCAGCTCGACCTGGCGCGCTCCGACCTCGCGGCCATCCGTCTTGATATCGAGCGTACTCGAATCAAGGCGCCGATATCGGGCATTCTCGAGGAACTCGACATTGAAGAGGGGGCTGTCGTCCATACCGGCGCAGCCGCCGACACGATCGGCAGGATCGTGGATCTCGATCCGATCACGGTTGTCGGCTTTGTCAGCGAAACCCGGGTGGCGAGCCTCGAGACCGGAATCCGGGGCATGGTGACGCTGGCGACGGGAGAGACCGTGACAGGAGTCGTGCGCTACATCGCCAGAACTGCGGATGAACAGACCCGGACCTACAGGATCGAACTGGACATTCCCAACCCGCAGCACACCATCCGGGCCGGCATGACAACGCTTGTGAAGCTGCCGCTGGCGACCGTTCCCAGCCACTTCCTGTCGCCTTCGATCCTGTCTCTTGATGACTCGGGCACGCTGGGCGTCAAGATCATCAGCGAGGAAATGACGGTTCGATTTCTGCCGGTGACGATCATTTCTGCCGAAGCCGAAGGGTATCACGTTGCTGGACTTCCTGAGCAGGTGACGCTCATCACCGTCGGTCATGAGTTCGTCACCGATGGTGAAGCCGTCATTCCGGTCCACGTCGACGTTTCTTCGGGGACGTTGTGAACAACCTCATCAACGCGGCTCTCGACCATCCCCGTACGGTCCTGCTCACCCTCGTGCTGCTCCTGGTCGTCGGCGTGTCGGTCTACATCGCGATCCCGAAGGAATCCGATCCCGACGTCAACATCCCCATCATTTACGTCTCCATGCACCACGAGGGCATGTCGCCCGACGATGCGGTCAGCCTTCTGATCAAGCCCATGGAACAGGAGCTGCGCGGTATCGAGAATGTCAGGGAAGTCAGGTCGACGGCGTATGAGGGTGGAGCCAACGTCACTCTCGAATTCGAAGCGGGATTCGATCCCGACACCGCCCTCGAGGATGTGCGGGCCAGGGTTGATATCGCCAAGCATGACCTGCCTGACGATACGGATGATCCCACTGTGCACGAGATCAACCTGTCACTGTTTCCCGTGCTCGTCGTGAGCCTGTCGGGCGACGTGCCGGAACGGACCATGTTGCGTCTGGCCCGCACACTCAAGGACGACATCGAGGAAGTGAGTGAGGTCCTCGAGGCTGTCATCAAGGGAGACCGCGAGGAGGTGATCGAGGTCATCGTCGATCCGGTGACACTGGAGAGCTACCGGATCGATGTCATCGAGCTTGCGAGGAGCTTCTCCAGGTCCAATCGGCCCGTGACCGTCGGGCTGATGGACTCCGGTGCCGGACAGTTCGCAATCAAGGTCCCCGGGCTCATCGATGACGTGGACGACTTCCTGGGTCTGCCCCTGAAGATCAAGGGCGATGCGACAACCAGCGTCCGCGAACTGGCAGAGGTCAGGCGGACATTCAAGGACGCCAGAGTCCATGCGCGGGTGAAGGGTGAGCCGGCCCTGACCATCGAAGTGTCCAAGAGAACCGGCGAGAACATCATCGAGACCATCGAGAAGGTGAGGGCGGTCGTGGCGGCGACAAGCGCCGGATGGCCGTCGAGCGTGACGGTCGCCTTCTCGAGGGACCAGTCGAAAGGCATCCGGCTCATGCTGGCCGATCTGCAGAACAATGTGCTGACGGCCGTGCTGCTCGTGATGATCGTGATCGTGTGGTGCCTGGGCTGGCGATCGGCCGCGCTCGTCGGTGTCGCCATACCGGGGTCGTTCCTGACCGGCATCCTGGTTCTTGCGATCGCCGGCCTCACCCTCAACATCGTCGTGTTGTTCAGCCTGATTCTCGCGGTTGGCATGCTTGTCGACGGTGCGATCGTCGTGACCGAATATGCCGACAGGAAGATGTCGGAAGGCCTTGACCGCCGCGAGGCCTACTTTGCTGCCGCCTCCCGCATGGCCTGGCCGATCACCGCCTCGACCCTGACAACTCTCGTCGCGTTCTTTCCCCTCATGTTCTGGACTGGAATGGTCGGCGAGTTCATGAAGTACCTGCCGATCACCCTGATTGCCGTTCTCTCCGCCTC
>JAJEBJ010000166.1 GCA_022822575.1 Alphaproteobacteria bacterium
CTGCTGCGCTACCGGGGCGAGACGCTGTCATGCATCGTCGGACAGGCCGCTGTCACCCGCGGCGGCGGCTACACGGTTGTCAAGCAGAGCCTGGAGGCCGAACTGCGCTACTCGCTGCCCGGCATGACGCTGGAAGAGCTCGGCAACACGATGATCTATTACAAGAACAAGACGCTCGCGCCGGCCCGGCTCGCGGGCGACATCGTGCTGATCCACGAGACCATGAACCAGGTTCGCGAACCCCGCAGCGCATGGGTCTACAATCCCGGGCAGCGCCGGGTGCGGCGCGCGCCGAACATCGCCTACGACAATCCCGGAACCACCTCGGACGGATTGCGCACCGCGGACCAGCTCGACATGTTCAACGGCGCGGTCGATCGCTACGACTGGGAGCTCGTCGGCAAGCGCGAGATGTACGTGCCATACAACTCGTACCGGTTGCATGGCGGCGATCTCTCCTTCGACGACATCCTCAAGCCGCTTCACGTCGATCCGGAGCTCCTGCGCTACGAGCTGCACCGGGTCTGGGTCGTGGAGGCCAGGCTGAAGGAGGGCGCGACGCACATCTACAAGCGGCGCACCTTCTATGTGGACGAGGATTCCTGGCAGATTCTGGTCGCTGATATCTACGACAACCGCGATCAGCTCTGGCGAGTGTCGGAAGGCCACCTCATCAACTACTATGAGAAACGGCTGATGTGGCCAACCCTTGAGGTGCACTCCGACCTCCAGGCGGGGCGCTACCTCGCGTTCGGTCTCGACAACGAGTACCGGATGTGCACTTGGGATTCTGACCTGACTTCCCGGGATTTCACGCCCGCGGCGTTGCGCAGCGAAGGGCGGTGACGAGTCCGGCGTCGGCTGCCTGCGCCTCGACATTCCCGACGCCGCTCCTCCCCCCAGGGCCATAATGTCCCCGAGACCGATGCCGTGGCGGCGGTCGGCGGCTGCGGGATGTGCGTCAGTCATGCTCCTGCTTGCGATTCTCACGCCGGCTGCCGCGAAGGCCGAGGAGGCAGTGAAAGCTCCGCTGTCGGCCGAGTCCCTGCTGCTTGACGGCGCGGCGGCCGGCGCGCGGCTCGTGGTGGTGGGCGAGCGCGGCCATATCCTGATCTCCACCAACGACGGCGCAAGCTGGACCCAGGCGGAGGTCCCCACCCGCGTCCTGCTCACGGCGGTTCACATGCACGACGAACGCACCGGTTGGGCCGTCGGACACGACGCGGTCATCCTGCGCACCGTCGACGGCGGCGAGACCTGGTCCGTGGTGCACCGGGCGCCGGAGGAGGAGCTTCCTCTGCTCGATGTCTGGTTTCGCGACGAACGCACCGGCTTCGCGGTCGGGGCCTATGGTTACTTTCTCGCCACCGTCGACGGCGGCGAGACCTGGACCCCTCGTTCCGTCAGCGAGGACGACTTCCACCTGAACGCGCTGATACCCGTGGCCGACGGCGACACCGGCACGCAGCCGTCCGCTTCCCGGCGCCTGTACATCGCTGCGGAGGCAGGGGTCGTCTACCGCTCCGACGACGACGGCATGACCTGGCGCGAGCTTCCTTCGCCCTACGCCGGATCGTGGTTCGGCGGGATCGCGCTCGACGAGGACCAGGTGCTGCTGACCGGGCTCAGGGGTCACCTGTTCCGCTCTGGAGACGGCGGCGAGACCTGGAAGCAGCTCGCCACCGACACCCAGGCGTTGCTGACCGGAGCCGCCCGGCTGCCGTCGGGCGCGATCGTCGTGACGGGCCTGGAAGGGAGTGTGCTCATCAGCCGCGACGAGGGTCGCAGTGTGTCAACCGCAAGGCTTCCCCTGCGCGAAGGGATATCGGCAGTGCTGCCGCTCGCGGACGGCGGCGTGCTGCTGATCGGTGAGTTCGGCGTCCGGCGTCTCGCGGACTGACGCCCGGGGAACCTGTATGACTGCTCACATCGAACGACTGCTCTTCGCCCGGCGACCCCTCGTGCTGGCGGTGTTCGTGCTGGCCACCCTGGCAATGGGGTGGCTCGCGTCGGGCCTGAGGGTCGACGCCGGTTTCACCAAGCTGGTGCCGGTCAAGCACGAGTACATGCAGACCTTCCTCGAGCACCGCGAGGAGTTCGGCGGCGCGGATCGGGTGCTGATCGCGGTCATGGCGCGGGACGGCGACATGTTCACGCCCGGTTTCTTCGCCGCGTTGCGCAAGGTGACCGACGAGATGTTCTTCCTTCCCGGTGTCGACCGGGCTCAGGTCTTCTCCATCCTGACGCCGAACGTGCGCTACATCGAGGTGGTGGAGGACGGCATCGCCGCCGGCAACGTCCTTCCGCCGGACTTCGAGCCGACCGAGGCCGGCTTTGCCCGGGTGCGGGAGAACATCATCAAGGCCGGCATCGTCGGTCGCCTGGTGGCGAACGACTTCACCGGCGCCATCGTCGCCGCCAAGCTTCAGGAGTTCCATCCTAACAGCGGCGAGCGGCTCGACTACATCGAGGTTGCACACGAGCTTGAGCGCATCCGCCGCGAGGCCAGCGCAGACGCGGACGTGGATGTTCACGTCGATCTGCACATCATAGGGTTTGCGAAGATGGTCGGCGATATCGCCGACGGCGCCATCCGGGTCATGGCATTCTTCGGACTGGCATTCCTCATCACCGCCCTGTTCGTTTACGCCTACACGCGGTCGGTCCGGTTGACTGCGCCTCCGCTCGCTTGCTCCCTCATCGCCGTGGTCTGGCAGCTCGGCGGGCTCACTGGGCTGGGTTTCGGCGTCGATCCGATGTCGATCCTGGTGCCGTTCCTCGTCTTTGCTATCGGGGTGAGCCACGGCGTCCAGATGGTGAGTTCGGTCCGCGCGGAGGTGGCCGATGGCGCCACAGGCCTGGACGCCGCGCGGGCGAGCTTCCGCCGTCTGCTGTTGCCCGGCACTGTGGCGCTCGCCTCCGACTCGGCGGGGTTCATCACCATCTCGCACATCGAGGTGCAGGTCATTCGGGAGATTGCGGTCACCGCAAGTCTGGGAGTGGCTGCCATCATCCTGACCAACCTGGCGCTGCTGCCGGTGTTGCTCTCCTACGTTGAACCGGACGAGGAGCATCGCCGCGCAGCCCGGGCGCGTGACGGCCTGCTGCGGCCGGTTTGGATGCGGATCGCGCGGCTGGCTCATCGCCGGCCTGCGGCGGCGGTGATCGTCGTGGCCGCAGTGCTGCTGGCGGTTGGCTGGGATTATGCTCGACAGGTCCGGGTGGGCGACGAGCACCAGGGCGTGCCGGAGTTACGGGCCGATTCGGTCTACAACCTCGACTCGTCTGTCATCACCGACCGCTTCGAGATCGGCGTGGACGTGCTGACGGTGATTTCCGAGACGGTGACGGAAGGCTGCATCGACTACGAGGTGATGCGCACCCTCGACGACTTCGAATGGCAGCTGCGCAACGTGGACGGAGTCCAGTCGGTGCTGGGGCTTGCCGGTGTCGCCCGGACCATCAACGCAAGCTGGAACGAGGGCAGCCTCAAGTGGCGCACCCTGCCCCGCAACCACTACATGCTCGTACAGGCCGTCTCCCCGGTGCCGACGAGCAGCGGCCTGCTCAATCTGGACTGCAGCGTGATGCCGGTGTCGATCTTCACCACCGACCACAAGGCCGAGACCATCGAGCGCGTGGTCGACGCGGTGAAGGAATTCGACGCCGCGAACACCAACGAGCGCATCACCTTCCGGCTCGCCTCCGGCAACGTCGGGGTCATGGCGGCGACCAATGAGGAGATGGAAGCGTCACAGTTCCCCATCCTCGCCTACGTCTACGCTGCGGTCATCGCGCTGTGCCTGGTGTCCTTCCGTTCCGTGGCGGCAACGGCGTGTATCGTCGTGCCGCTCGCCGTGGTCTCTCTCCTTGCCTACGCGCTCATGGCGCTGCTTGAGATCGGCCTCAAGGTCTCCACCCTGCCGGTCGTGGCACTTGGCGTTGGAATCGGGGTGGACTACGGGATCTACATCTACGGACGGTTGCGAACCCACCTCGCGGAGGGCCTCGACTTTGCCGCGGCCTACGAACGGGCGCTGGCCACCAGCGGGGCGGGCGTCGTGTTGACCGGCCTCACCCTGGCGGCAGGCGTCGCGACATGGACCGTGGCACCGCTGAAGTTCCAGGCCGACATGGGCACGGTGCTCACATTCATGTTCCTGGTCAACATGGTCGGCGCGGTCGTCCTGCTGCCGGCGCTGGGCGCGTGGCTGTTTCGACCGGGCAAGACGAAGACCCCCTGACCGTCCGCCGATGCAGCCCCTCGTGTCTGCCCGGAACGGGGTTCCCTGGTTCCCTCCCGGCAATTCCCCTCATCCCGGAAGGGAGAGGTTGAAGTTCTTTGCGCCCACGGCGCTGGAACGACACACTTGACGGCTTCCCCGAAACCCGACCCTATCCGCTCTCCTGGAAGGAGTTCCCGCCAGGCAGCAGTTGCGGCGCGGTCTTCAGCATGGTGACATCTCCTCCGGAGGAGCCGGTGGGTGCCAGGTTCTTCAGATTCGGGAGATCGCCATGACACTGCTCCAGGAAACCGCCTCCACACCGTCCGACGTCCGGGACCTCCCCGGACCGGGAGGTCTCCCGATCGTCGGCAACCTCCACCAGATCCGGTTCTCGAGACTGCATCTCGATCTCGAGAAGTGGGCAGATCGTTACGGTCCGCTCTTCAGGGTCCGCTTCGGGCCTTCCGATGTCGTCGTGGTGTCGGACCGGGCGACGATCCAGAGGCTCCTCGTCCAGCGCCCACAGGCGTTCCGGCGCACGCGGCGGCTGGAATCAGTCGCGAAGGAAATGAGGTTGAGGGGCGTCTTTGCCGCTGAGGGCGATGACTGGCGGCGTCAGCGCAGGATCGTTGCCGCCGCACTCAATCGGGCGCGCATCGAGGACTTCTTCCCGCACCTGGTCATGACCGCCGAACGCTTGCGGCGGCGCTGGCAGCAGGCAGCCGATCGGGGGGACACAGTCGATCTCTGCAGCGATCTCATGCGCTTCACGGTCGACGTCACCATCGGCCTTGCCTTCGGTATCGACGCCAACACGCTGGAGACCCCCGGGCCCGTGATCCAGCGCCATCTCGACAAGGTGTTCCCCGTGCTGCATCGCCGCGTCAATGCGCCCTTTCCCTACTGGCGCTATCTGCGGATGCCGTCGGACCGGATACTCGACCGGGCGCTCGACAGTATCGAGGAGGAAGTCAACACCATGGTCCGCACCGCGAGGGAGCACATGGCGACGAAGCCGGAACCGACCAACTTCGTCGAAGCCATTCTTGCTGCCCTTGAGGATGAGGGTTCGGGCTTTACCGATGCAGAGATCTTTGCCAACGCCGGCACACTGTTGCTGGCCGGTGAGGACACGACCGCCAACTCCACCGGCTGGGCCGTACACTACTTCATGCAGTACCCGGAGCACTTTGAGCGGGCACGCCAGGAGGTCGACAGGATCATCGCACCGGCGCAAGCCATCGAAACCCTGGAACAGACGAAACAGCTTCCATTCATTGATGCCTTCAACAACGAGGCCATGCGCCTCAAGCCGGTGGCGCCCCTTCACGTCCTTGAACCGGTCAGCGACGTCGAGCTCATGGGCTACCATGTCCCCCGAGGCACGACGATCATGATGCTGGTCCGTCGCGAGGCCACCCGCGAGGAACATTTCGTCGATGCCGACCGCTTCGACCCTGAACGCTGGCTTGCCAAGGACAAGCCTTCGCCCCATGACCCACGCGCCTTCCTGCCGTTCGGCGCCGGTCCACGGCTCTGTCCGGGCCGCAACATCGCTCTCACCCAGATCCGCACGGTGCTCGCCATGCTGGTGCGGAACTTCGACATCCGTCCGGTCGGTACCGGCGTCGAGGAGCGTCTCGCCTTCACCATGTTCCCGGCCAATCTTCGCGTGCGCCTGGTGCCACGGCCTCCAGCCTGACCACAGCACGAAGGGTAGAGGCGGAAGCCCCCGGGACGCCTGACGCGCAAGGGATCACATTTTTTGTCGCAAGCATCTGGACGACAGGGGTCATTTGACCTTGAGATAGCGTGCGGATTGTCTGCCGGCGTCCGCAAGGATCCGCAATCGGCTTGAAGGTGTGACGGCATGCTGGGCTGGTTCCGGTCAGAAAACCGTCTTCTCTGGGTCATCGTCGCTCTCATCCTTGCCGCCGGCTGGAGCATGACGGGTCTGGTCTTCCGTCTCATCGAGGAGGCCGGAGCCCTTGAGGTTGTGTTCTACCGCAGCCTCGGCCTGGCTTCGGCCATCACGTCCTTTGTCGTCTTCAGGTACCGCCTCAACACGCTGCGCGCCTTCAGGGCCATCGGCTGGCCAGGCGTCATCGGTGGCGCCGGTCTCGGATTCGCCGCCGTCACGTTCATCATGGCGATGGAGCGCACGACCATTGCCAACATCAGTTTCCTGGTTGCCAGCGCACCCTTCATCGTCGGTGCTCTCGCCTGGATCGTGATGCGTGAACCGATGGGCCGGCGGACCATCCTGGCATCGGCCATCGCCATGGCGGGTGTCTCCCTCATGGTTTGGGAAGGGTTCGCCGGTGGCAGTTGGGAGGGCAATCTTCTGGCGCTCGCCTGCGCCCTCCTCGCCTCGTTCTATGTCGTCGCCTGTCGCTTTGGCCGGGGACGGGACATGGTGCCGACCGTTGCCGTCTCGGGCATGATGGCGTGCGTGGCCGCAGCCCTGACGGCCGACCACCTTTCCATCTCGTTCCACGATCTGGCGCTGTGCATGACCCAGGGCATTTTCATCAGCGCCGTATGCAACGGCCTCTTCACGCTTGCCGCGCGGCACCTGCCCGCCGCGGAACTGACCGTTCTCTCCATGGTCGAATCGGTCCTGTCCCCATTCTGGGTCTTCCTCTTCCTCAACGAAATCCCGACTCTGCTGACCATCATCGGCGGCACCGTCATCATGGCGGCCATCTCGTTCCAGGCCTTCCTGCCCCTGAGGGACCGTTCACGTGATGACACCGCGCCACCGGTGACGCGGCCGAAGTCATCCTGAGCACTTGTGCCCTTCAGGCATCTCCCGCGAGTTGAAGGTCTACCTGGTTGACGACCGCCGGAGGCCGGCGCCCGGCCAGGCTCTCGATGAGGTTGGTTGCCGCCATATCACCCATCTTTTCGCGGGTCTCGACGGTTCCCGTGCCGACATGCGGGGTGATGATGACCTGGGGCATCGAAAGGAGGGAATCGTCCGGCGCAGGCGGTTCGGGATCGGTGACGTCAAGAGCGGCTCCGGCGATTGCGCCCGAAGCCAGCGCCTGGCGCAGTGCCGTCGTATCGACGACAGGACCGCGTGACGTGTTGACGAGGTAGGCCGACCGCTTCATGCGCCCCAGCGTCTCCTCGCCGATCAGTCCCCTGGTGGCCTGGGACAGATTGACATGGACGCTGACGAAGTCCGCTTCGGCGAGAAGGGTTTCCAAGGGCACCTGTTCCCAGGGACCTTCGGCGATGTCGCGAAGATCGCTCGCCATCACACGCATGTTGAAGGCGAGGGCGCGATCGGCAACCGCCCTGCCGATGCGGCCGAAACCGATGAGCCCGAGGGTCTTGCCGGAGATGTCATGGGCAAGGGGGAATGACGCCGTTCCCCAGTGACCGCCACGCACGAAGGCCGAGGCATCGTCGAGGCGGCGCGCCAGGGCGAGAACGAGCAGCATGACGAGTTCCGCGACCGCGTCGCTCAGAATGCCCGGCGTGTTGCAGACCCTCACCCCGCACTTCGTCGCCAGTGCCACGTTGACGTTGTCGTATCCGACACCGAAGTTGCTCACCACTCTCAGACGCTTCGACGCCCGTTCGAGACAGCCATCTGGAATGCCCTGCATGGCAGAGCACAGGACTCCGTCATGACTGGCGAGAGCATTCTGAAACGCATCCTCCCCTACCTCGCCCGGATCAATGACCGTGACATCCCCGCCCTCCGCGAGACGTTCCATCGTCGTCTGCGCCAGCGGCATGGCAATGAGCATGCGTGGTCTCTTCATGTCTCGTCCTCGCTCCACCAGATGACGAGAATACGGCCATCCGTACCGGCGATGAAACTCCCGCCAGACCACGTGCCCGACCGGGCGGCACACGGAACGACCAGGCCGGCTGTTGCGGTTCTGGAAGAAGGCCGGGCGGCGGCGTCCTTCGCCGGCATGCCGAGACAATCGGCCCGTGGCCCCTCCCGGCGGCTGGCTTGAGTCATGGATCGTTCGTCTCAACGCGTCATGGCGATGCCTGGGAGGTTGAGATTGTTGACTGTCACAAGGAGCGACATCGAACATGACCATTGACCGAGAAGAACTGGACCGGCGCGGGGTTGATTCCCCTGATGTCGCTTCCGGACGGCGACTGCATCCCGTGCATCCCGGAACCATTTTGCGCGATGAGTTCCTGAAACCGATGGGACTCAGCGTCTATCGACTGGCCCGGGACATCAAGGTCGCGCGCCCTCGGCTGAACGAGATCGTGCCTGGACGCCGCGCCGTCAC
>JAJEBJ010000158.1 GCA_022822575.1 Alphaproteobacteria bacterium
GTTGGCGCTGCGGCTGAAGCGGCCTCCGATCCCCGCCGTCCCCTTTTCTGGTCCCGGTGTCGACCGATGCGGCGCTCCTGCCCAGTGCCCTTTTTGGGCGCCTCGAGCCGGGTCTCGCGCCGGCAGCCGGGTGAAAGCCCCTTACGTCCTGGATGCGCGCCCGTTATGCTCTCCGACCTCAACGCGACGTTCACATCGATCCCCTATCCCATGAGGCAACACGATGACTGACAACGCCATTACACGTCTGCTTCCCGACGGGTCGCCGGATGGCGGCATGAAGCCGATGGGCTACATCTCCGACGATGCGGTGGCTGACGGCATCGCCGACGAACGCGGCCACATCTTCTTCACCAACGCGGCCGGCAACGTCAACGTCGGCGTCTGGCAATGCACGCCGTGCACCGAGGTGGCTCGCGACTACCCCTTCGATCAGTGCTGCTTCGTGCTCGACGGCACGATGACGATCACCGACGAAAGCGGCCATACCGGTACCTATACGCGGGGCGACTCATTCGTCATCCCGCGCGGTTTCAACGGCTCCTTCAAGATGACAGGGAACTTCAAGAATTACTTCATAACCGTGGAACCCGAGCGATGACATGCGGCCGCCCGGTGCTGACCGGAGGAACAGGGGATGTATGAAATCGATCCGACACGGACCGACCTGATCGAGGAATTCGATCGAAATCCAGGTGGACCATACGGCCCCGAACTGACCCTGGTGGTCAATCGTCTGCGCCTGATGCCCATGGAAGAGCGCACCATCATCGTCTGCACCAGGCGCGGCGTCGAGTGGACCCTGGCCAGGATGCCGAAGGCCCGCGGGGACAAGCTGGAGTACTACGACAACCTGGTGTTCGACGACTACGACGCAGCCACAAGGAAGGTCTTCCGCATGCGCTGGCAGGCGGTCACCGGCGTTGCGCCGGAATAGAGAGGATCAGGCAATGAAGAAGATCATGGGATACTGTCGTCCCTGGACGGTCATGCCGGGCGACACCCTCAACGTCATGGTCAGCACGTACGGGCCCGATCGCTATCGCGCCGACCTGGTGCGGGTGATCTGTGGCAACGACGATCCCGATCTCGACATCTATCGCGAAGAGGAGATCGCGGCGCCCTTTGCCGGCGAGTATCCCGGTCGCGAGCAGATCACCGTTGCAGGGTCCTACGTGACCATTCCCTCAAACCCGTTGGTGACCGGCCTGGGCAGCTTCACGGTCCAGGTCTGGGTCTTTCCCACGACCCCCGAGAAGGGCGCTCAGGGCCTGATCTCAAACTGGGACGACGCCACTGCCAGCGGTTTTGCCCTGACCATTGACGACGGTGGTGCCGCTGCCATGCGGCTCGGCGACGGCAGCGGCGGAACCATGGACGTCACCACCGGCAGGCCGCTGGCAAGTCGGCGCTGGCACCTGGTCTCTGCCGCCTACGATTCGGCGTCGTCGGAGCTTACCGTCTCCCAGGACTTCATTGGCCCGCAGTTCGAAGCCGGTTCCAGCGCCAGCACTACCGGCACCGTCGACTTCACACCCGATATGTGTAGCGCCAAGCCGCTGATTATGGCGGCGATGCCGGCAATCCATCCGGCGGGTCGGCCCGGCGCCAGCCATTTCTTCAACGGCAAGCTCGACCGGCCGCGGCTGGTCGCTCGCGCGTTAAACATGGCCGACAGTGTTGCCCTGGGCTGGAACGCCATGCCCCACAAGCGCGATGCATCTGTGGTCGCGGCCTGGGACTTCTCCCGGGAAATCGGCGACGTCACGGTCATCGACGCCGGCCCCAACCGCCTTCATGGTCGGTTGGTCAACCTGCCGTCGCGCGCGGTCAAGGGCTTCAACTGGAGCGGCAACGAGCAGAACTGGCGCCACGCGCCCGAGGAGTACGGCGCCATCCACTTCCACGACGATGACATCTACGACGCGGAATGGGACACCGACTTCACCTATGAGATCCCGGCAGACCTGCGCAGCGGCGTTTACGCGGTGCGCCTGCGGGCTGACGACGATGAATGGTACCTGACCTTCTACGTCCGCCCGCCGCGCGGCACCGCCACGGCCAAGTTGGCCTTCCTGGCCTCGACGGTTACCTACATGGCCTACTCCAACATCCAGTGGACGTGGCAGGAGCCCTTCGGCGAAGTGGCCGAATGCTATTGGACCACGATGCAACCGGGGGAGGTCTTCATCCAGGAACACCCGGAATACGGACTGTCGACCTACGACGACCACTCCGACGGCAGTGGCGTGCGGTATGCCTCGCGCCTGCGACCGGTGAGCCAGGTGGGCCCCAAGACGGACCCGGTGTGGAACATCAATGCCGACACCCACATCATCAGCTGGCTCGAAGAGAAGGGCATCGAGTACGACGTCATTACCGACGAGGACCTGCACAACGAAGGCGTCGCGCTGCTTGAGCAGTACAACGCCGTGATTACCGGCTCCCATCCCGAGTACTACACCACGCCCATGTGGGATGGCCTGCATACCTATCTGGCGCGGGGCGGCCGCATGGCCTATCTCGGCGGCAACGGCTTCATCTGGCGTTGCGCCATGTCGGACGCCATGCCGGGCGTGGTCGAGTTGCGCCGGGCCGAGGACGGCATCCGCTACCGCAGCGAGGAGCCGGGCGAGTACTACCTGGAATTCAACGGCGAGTACGGTGGCCTGTGGCGCCGTCTCGGCACGTCGCCCCAGGCGCTTTGCGGGGTCGGCACGGTAGCGGTCGGTTTCGATGTCTCGGGCTACTACGTGCGCAAGGAGGGGAGCTTTGACGCCCGCGCCCGGTTCATCTTCGAGGGTATCGGCGACGACGAGGTGATCGGCGACTTTGGCATCTTTGCCGGCGGAGCCAGCGGCAGCGAGATCGATGCCGTCGACCCTGTGCTCGGCACCCCGCCCCACACCCTGATTCTGGCGTCCTCGGAAGGTCACTCAATGAACACGCTGATCGTGCCCGACGAAATAGGTTTCAACCATATCGCCATGGACGGTGTCCAGAACCCCAACGTGCGCGCCGACATGACGTTCTTCGAAACGCCCGGCGGCGGCGCGGTGTTCTCCGTGGGCTCCATCGCCTGGCCGGGCAGCCTGCCGCACAACGGCTACGACAACAACGTGTCGCGGATCTGCGAGAACGTCCTGCGCCGATTCGTGGATGACACCCCGTTTTCCATGCCTGACGGGTGACATCGCGTCGCTCTCATGCTTGACCGCGACAGCACCCTGACCGAATCCCGGCAAGGAATGACCCGGCCGAGGCGATACGCTCTGGATTGAGTCAGGCGAGGCGGCGCCCGGCGAGTCGATCAGGCCATGGATCTCTACCGTGATCGGCTTTTGGATCAGGGGCTACGAGAGCAAGGTTTGCCCCGGCGAACAAGCGGAGCGCCCCCGCCCGGATGGGCCGAGAGCGCTCCCGACAAGGTGTCGTGGCGGATTGGCGAGTTAATCCAGTCCGGCCTTCACATCTTCGAACATGGCGATGCACTTGTCTTTCGACGAGGGGTTCCACGTTTCGAACAACATGCTGCCCTCGATGAGTGACTGAGGATCGGTGTAGCCGAACTCCTTCACCATCGTCTGGTCCGCGATGTCGAATGCCAGCTTGTTGGCGCTGCCGAAGCCGAACTCCTCGATCATGTACTTGCCGACGACCGGTTCCAGCGCGGCGTTGAGATAGTCGTACGTCTCGTCGTCCGAGGCCGAACCGCTATTGATGAGCACAAATGTATCGCACCAGGTAAGGATGCCCTCCTTCGGATTCATCCACTCGACACTGACGCCTTCACTCAGCAGCCTCGTGTAACTGCTGTTCCACGCATACGCGGCCACCAGCTCGCCTCCGGCCATGGATTGCTCGATGTCCGCGTCGCTGCTCCAGTAGTACCGGAGCAGATCGCGCTGCTCCACAAGCTTGGCACGGATCCGCGCGATGTCGTCGTCCGACATGTTGAACGGGTCCTCGATGCCGAGCACCAGGGCGGTCGGAAGCACCGCCTCTTGCATGTTGCCGCTCTGCGAGAGTCGACCCGAATAGTTCGGATCCCACAGGATCGTCCAACTGTGATTCTCAGGCCCGGAGTACTCCGGGGCCAGGTCCGGTCGGAAGACGATTGAACTGTTGCCCCATGTCCATGGCACTGCCCATTGCTTGCCGTCCCCGACCATCCCCTTGATGATCGTCAGTTCCTGGTAGATATCGCCCCACGCCTCGATGCGAGACGTATCAATCGGTTCGAGCAATCCGGCATCCCGGTGACGATTGATCTCGCTGCTGGTCGGCACGGAAATGTCGGCTTTGAAGCCCGCCTGCAGCTTCGTGAATGCCTCATCGTTGTCGGCGAAATAAGAAAGGTCCGGGTCCCTACCGTGCTTCTCGATGTACGCCGGGTGCAGTTCCGGGGTGCCATAGACTGCCCAGGTAAACACGTTGAGGTTGGTATCGGCGTGGGCCCAATTGCCGGTCATCGGAACCGACACT
>JAJEBJ010000031.1 GCA_022822575.1 Alphaproteobacteria bacterium
GGCCGGCCCACAGTTCCACAAGACTGTCGGCCAGCATGAACGATATCGCCTGGTTGGCCACGATCGGCCGGCCGAACTGGATGCGCTCCCGAGCAAAGGCAAGCGCTTCGTCGATGAGGCGGCTGGCGGCCCCGCAACAGCGCGCCGCGATACCGAGACGTTCCTGGCGAAACCACTCGTAGGTCCAGGTGCGGCCATCGCCATCAGGATCGATCAGTGCGTCGGCCGTCACCTTGACCGAATTGAATCGCACGACCGGATGATGAGAGGGGTAGGTATGGCTGTAGGCGGGCGTGCGCACGACCTCGACACCCTCGGCATCACTGTCGACATAGAAGAGCCCGTGGCCACCATCCTCGAAGCGCGCCTGAACGATGACGATGCCGGCCCGGTTGAAGCCGGTGACATGCCACTTCGTTCCGTTCAGCACCCAGCCGTTGCCGGACCGGATTGCGGTCGTCTCGATGGCATCGACGTCGCTTCCGGCTCCTTCTTCGGTAATGGCGTAGCACTCGCTCGTGGCGCCATCGAGCAGCGGCTGAACCCAGGCTTCCATCTGTGCCGGTGTCGCCGTGCGCACCAGGAAGGGAGAGACATCGTGGAAGAAGAAACCAACACCGTTGGTCGCCCGCCCGACTTCTTCCCAGACACCAGCCATGGCTCCGGCGGAAAACCCGCCACCGCCTGCCTCCTTCGGCACCTGTGGCAGCCACAGGCCCATGTCCCGGGCAGCACGGAGATGACGCTCCCTGATGTCATCGGGAATCTGCCCGTCATTCATCTCGGCAACCTCCTCCAGTGGCAGGCGCTCGGCATCAATGAAGGGCCGCAGCCTCCTGCGCCAGGCCTGAGCCTCGGCGCATTCACCGGCACCGGTGAGGGCATCCTGACCCCGCTTCAGCAGGCCATCGGCTATGATCACGCGCTGGATTTCGCTGGTGCCTTCCCAGATCCGGTCAACCCTGAGTTCCCGGTAGAATCTCTCGGCCACGTTCTCGCGCATGTAACCGCGTCCACCGAAGATCTGCACGGCGCGATCGGCCGTACGGTGTGCGAACTCCGAGCAGAAGAGCTTGGCCATGGCACACTTGCCGTGGAGAACCTTGACGTCGTCATCCCGATCCATGGCCTGCGCCAGGTCATAGGTCATGAGTCTTCCCGCCCACAGTTCGGTCAGGCTGTCGGCCAGGGGGAACTGGACCGCCTGGTTGTCCCAGATCGGCCGGCCGAACTGGACGCGGTTCCTGGCAAAGGCGAGTGCTTCGTCGATGAGACGGCTGGCGGCGCCGCAGCAGCGCGCTGCAATCTTCATGCGTTCCTGGCGAAACCAGGCATATGTCCACTGAAGACCGCCGCCTTTCTCGTCGATGAGATTGTCCGCAGGCACGTGGACGTCGCGAAACTCCATCTCCAGGTGATGACCACGATAGTGATGCATGTAGCGCGGCGTGCGCAGGACTGTGACACCGGGTGCTCCATTCTCCACCCAGAACAGCGCGTGGCGGCCGTCCTCGAGCTTCGCCTGGAAGATGATCCAGTCGGAGAGGTTGGCTCCGGTGACATGCATCTTGGTTCCGTTGAGGAGCCAGCCGTTGCCGTCACGCCGCGCCGTCGCTTCGATCGCATCGACATCACTGCCTGTGCCGGGTTCGGTAATGGCATAGGCGACCCGTTTGCGTCCCTCGATCAGGGGTCGGATGAAAGTCTCCATCTGCCAGGGGTTCGCCGTATGCCAGAGAAACGGCGACAAATCGTGATAGCAGCCCCACAAGCCATTGGTGGTCCTGCCCAGCGCTTCCTGAATGACGGCAATCTCGAAGTATGAAAGATGGCGACCGCCACTCTCGTCCGGAAGGGAGGGATAGAGGAGGCCCATCTCCTCCGTGGCCCGGAAAATGGCGGCATGGGCCTCCTCGGCGACGAAGCCGTCGTTCATCTCGGCCTCGACCTCCCGCGGCATGAGTTCGCTCTCGACCAGGGAGCGCATGGCCTCTTGCCACTGCCGGGCCTGCGCGGACATCGGATAGACCATGGACAACTCCTTACCGGACGGAACGACCACCGCTACACTGCGGCCGGGCGCCATGGTGGCGCAAGACCTTCCCGATTCCTGGGAGTGACCGACACATGACGGACCATCGTCTCGAGCGCATGCTCAATCCCCGTTCCATTGCCGTGGTCGGCGCCTCGCAACGGGAAGGCAGTGCCGGTCACGGGATGATACACGGTCTCATCAATGCCGGCTTCGGTGGCGACATTTTCCCGGTCAATCCGCGTTACCGGAACATCGCCGATCTCCCCTGCCATGGGTCCCTCGCGGATCTGCCGCAACCTGTCGACCTTGCCATGCTCGGCGTCAACAGCATGCGCCTTGAAGGACAACTCGACGATGCCATTGCCACAGGTGCCGGAAGCGCTGTCATCTTCGATACCTGCTATCTCGACGGCGAGAGCGACAGGGGTCTCCTCAATCGCCTGAAGGCCAAGGCAAGGGCCGCCGGCCTTCCGGTC
>JAJEBJ010000063.1 GCA_022822575.1 Alphaproteobacteria bacterium
TCACAAGATCCGACAGGCTGGTGGCTCGAGCGGCGATTACTGCCGCGATCGCATCACACCTTCGTACTCACAGGGGCCATCGCTGCGGACCCCGACAACAGACGTCTGCAACGCGAACCCGGCGGCGGTCACCAAAGAGGCACTGTTGCCTTGTGTCCCGACGAAATCTACCGCATTGTGTTTCCGGACGCCATTAACGGCCATGATCGGCTGAAACCCGGCGACGATGATGACTGCGAGACAAGCGTTCCAGCAATGCGAGCGCGGCGCTGGGAGGCGATGATCACTGCCGGGCGACTTCAGCGCTCCGGATCAACAGCGCTCCCATCATGAAATGGAGTTGCGCTCCGTGTCAGCTCGACGCTCGAACGGGCGTAGCAGACGGATGGTTCTGGCGGAGTGAGCCACACGTGAAGTCGTACCACGTGGACTCCGACAACGGCCTTGTGACGCGGTTTTCCGGCTCTCTTCACGGTTTGAAGGGCGATTCCCGGCCGAACTCCAATCTACCACATTCCTTACGATGCCATGGACGTGGCCTGCTGAGTGATCCCTGACCTCTGGCGCCCAGATGACGGCCACTGGCGACATGCCAGCCTCCCCAGCTCTTGCCCCAGCTCAACCACCGTTGGTGAGGTGCCGCACTTGGGCCACGGCGTTGCCAAGAGCCCTCACTGCCTCCGGCACATCGGGTGCCATGCGGTGCCCCGCACGTGAAGAGATCACACGGCGACTCGACCACTCGGCCGGCGGTACGTCTCGATTCCCGAGGGGCCTTGGGCAAGGGTCCGTCACGCGGTCTGCGGACCGCCATCAAGGAGCAGGGGCTTCGCGATCCGATCAAGGACTTCCGTCACGTCGCGACTGCTGTTCGGATTGGTCACCCGGATGCGCTACTCCACAGGCCGCACCAACTGTGGCACGCTCGTGCCGGCAAATCCAAGGGAACGTGCGATGACCCGTCAGATGAAAGTCGCCGCGGCCCAACTCGGTCCTGTGGCCCGCACCGAAAGTCGCGAGCAGGTCGTCAAGCGCCTTCTTGAACTCATGCGTGAAGCCAAGGGATGGGGTGTAGACGTGGTCGTCTATCCGGAACTCGCCCTCACCACGTTCTTCCCTCGTTGGCTTATCGACGTCGAAGAGGAACTCGACGAATGGTTCGAGGCCGATATGCCGAACGCTGCCACACAACCGTTGTTCGAAGAAGCCCGTAATCTTGGCATAGGCTTTCACCTTGGCTATGCCGAGATTGCGTACGAGGGCAACATCAAGCGCCGCTTCAACACAGCAATCATTGTCGACAAGAAGGGGGATATCGTCGGACGCTTTCGCAAGGTTCACATTCCCGGCCACCACGAGGTCCTTGAGCGTCCCGGCCAGCATCTCGAAAAGCGCTATTTCGACGTTGGTGACATGGGGTTTCCGGTCTACCGAGCCTTTGGTGCCATCTGTGGCATGGCGATCTGCAATGACCGCCGATGGCCGGAAACATGGCGCGTCATGGGTCTGCAGGGAGTCGAGATGGTGTTCTGCGGGTACAACACGCCCGTAGGTTTGGGCGACAGCTTCGACCTCGATGCCTTGAGCCCCTTCCATAACCTCCTGTGTTTCCAGGCAGGCTGCTATCAGAATGCGACCTGGGCCGTAGGGGTGGCCAAGGCCGGTTGCGAGGAGGGCTTCAACATGATCGGACAAAGCTGCATCGTGGCGCCTTCGGGCGAAGTTGTCGCGATGTGCTCCACGGTCGAGGACGAACTCATCGTTCACGGATGCAACATGGAGCTCAGCCGGGACTACAAGCGCGACATCTTCAACTTCGCCTATCACCGGCGACCCGAACACTACGGCCTGATCGTCGAGCGCACCGGCGCGGAGCCGCCGCCTGCGTAAAAGCCATCACCTGCTGAAGTCGCAGGGGTGAGCGGGGACTCCGGACCACGTCCCACAGATGCCTTTGGGGGTTGGCGAAGTCACCGGAACGCCCGCCCCAGAAGGCGTCCCGGCATGTTTGACGAGGGTCACACCCGCCTTCATCGCCTCATCCAAGACCGAATCAATCCGCCGCTTCGAGGGCACATCGCAAGCCCGCGTGATGGTTCTGAGAACACGGGACGCCTTCCTTGCAATCCCTATGTCGTCGAACTTGTGCCGGAGATTGAGATAATCCCATGCCGAGGAGCGTGAAGAAGACGATCTGGATCGAATTGTCTTCCGTTGCGACCCTCCAACCGAGCGCCTCGTAGCAGGTCCGCGAGCGCGACAGTTCGAAGGCATGGCCCATGGCGCGGTCCAGGACGGGCGTTCGTTCGAGGTCGAGGACTTCCGCGCTCGTGTAGACTACCGGAGGCAGCGCGCCATCGACCGACGTCGGTCGTGTCCGCCAGCCTCGTTTACAGTTGCCGGAGGTCTGTTATGCCCGACTGGCCTTCGGTCGAATGTCGCACTCAAGGAGACGACAGGACAAAGACGTTGTGGCGTACTCAAGGACTCGTGGCTGACACCGGAAAACGTCCCGTGTAGCACAAGGCAAGCAGAGCAACTGTCCCCCGGTCGTATGCCAGGGTCGAAGTCCGGTGCATTGCGCGCCACGGTCCACGCAAGCCTCCGGGTCCGGTTTCAAGGCCTGGCAACCCTCGACGAGGCTCGGCCATATGATTCTCCTGACGATCGACGACGAATCGCCTTGGCCAACCAAGGCTGCTGCCTCTAGCCTGAGGTAATCGAACAACGGGAAGGAGCAGGCGATGGCCGAGTACGATCTTGTCGTCAAGAACGGTACCGTGGCGACGGCGGCCGACACGTTCCGCGCCGATCTTGGCATCAAGGAAGGACGAATCGTCGCCCTGCTCGACAATGTTCCGGTCACGTGCGCATCCGAGGTCATCGACGCAACCGGGCGCCTGGTGTTACCCGGCGGCATCGAGGGCCATTGCCACATCGACGAGCCGTCCTTTGGGGGCGCAAGACTGGCCGATGACTTCGCCAGCGGCAGCATCGCTGCGGCCTGCGGAGGCACCACGACCATTATCCCTTTCGCGCAGCAGCTGAGAGATCGAACGCTGCGTCAGGCGGTCGACGACTATCATGCCAAGGCTGCCGGCAAGTCGATTGTCGATTACGGCTTCCACCTCATTCTCTCCGATCCATCCGCACAGGTGCTCGGTCAGGAGCTTCCGTCACTGATCGCGGACGGATACACCAGTTTCAAGGTCTACATGACCTACGATGGGCTGCGCCTCGAGGACCTCCAGATCCTCGATGTCCTGGCAACGGCCAAGGCCTACGGCGGATTCGTCATGATCCATTGCGAGAACGATCACTGCATCCGCTGGCTTGCCGAAAGGCTTGAAGACGCGGGCAGTCTGGGCCCCGAGTACTTTGGGACCGCGCACGGCCCGGCTGCCGAGCGCGAGGCAACACACCGGGCGATCACCTTGAGCGAGATCGTCGACACGCCGGTCTTCATCGTCCACGTCTCTTCGCGCCAGGCGATGGAGCAGATTGCCTGGGCACGGGAGCGCGGCATGAGAATTCATGCTGAAACCTGTCCGCAGTATCTCTTCCTCAGTGCTGACGACCTTGCCAGACCGGGCTGGGAGGGAGCCAAGTACATCTGTTCGCCGCCACCTCGCGATCCCGACAATGCCGAACACCTGTGGCGTGGCATCGAGAACGGTATCTTCCAACTCGTGTCGTCCGATCACTGTCCTTACCGCATGGAAGGACCTGGCGGGCGCAAGAGATCTGCCGGAGAGCTCCATTTCCACAAGATTAGCCCCGGCCTTCCCGGGATCGAGACACGCCTGCCGCTCATGTTCTCCGAGGGCGTGGCGACCGGTCGCATCGACCTGCAGACCTTCGTTGCCATCACGTCGACCAATGCCGCCAAGCTCTATGGCCTTCATCCACGCAAGGGCACAATCGCCGTGGGAGCCGACGCTGATCTCGTGCTGTGGGATCCAGACCGAGACGTGGCGCTGTCCCATTCAATGCTCCACGACAACAGCGACTACACG
>JAJEBJ010000018.1 GCA_022822575.1 Alphaproteobacteria bacterium
TCTGCAACGTGCCACAGGCGCAGCTCTATGTGCGTCTCAACGATGTGGCGCCGGACGGGGCCTCAACACGTGTGACCTACGGGGTTCTCAACCTCTCGCACCGCAACGGCCACGAAGCACCCGAACCGCTGGAACAAGGCGTCGCGACAAGGGTCCGCGTCCAGCTCAACGACTGCGGCCATGTCTTCCCCCCGGGCCATCGCATCCGCCTCGCCGTCGAGACGGGCTCATGGCCTCTGGTGTGGCCTTCGCCTGAGCCGGCGGCAGTCATGATCGCCGCCGGAGCCAGCACACTCACGCTTCCGGTGAGGCCGAGGCGGGCGTCGGACAGGCGACTGCCTTCCCTGGGCCGTGGCGCGACCGCGCCTCCACTGGCGACGACGACGATGAAGCCCTACGGCCGGTCCCGCACCATGGCTCGCGACTACGTTACCGGCGAGACCCGCATCGACATGGTGAAGGATCGCGGTCATATCCGGATTGAAGAGACCGGCACCGAGTACTCCGGTGGCGGCCACGAGACCTATGTCATCAGGGACGGCGATCCGCTGTCGGCACGGGCCCGCGTTGACTACGCCATCACGCTGTCGAGGGATCCGGATTGGAAGACCAGGCTCGATACCCGCTTCGTTCTCACCGCCACGCGTGAGGCCTCTCTGCTTTCGGCCCATGCAGAAGCCCACGACGGTGATGAGCGCATCTGGTCGAGGAGCTGGGAGGACACCATTCCGCGTGATGGCGTTTGAACGTGATCGCTCCGCATCACGTGTCACTGCAGCGGTGAGCGGCTTCCACACGACGGTGCGGAAGCCGCTCCGCGCCGAACATCAGGCTTCAGACCACATGAATGACTGAAGCTGCCAGATGTAACCGTTTGGCGTGATCACCGGGTCAAGGCCTTCCCGGTAGAGAACACCCCTGGGCGGGAACATCAGCCAGACATAGGCACCTGTATCCTCCATGATTTCCTGCATGCGGATGTACATGTCGTGCCGCTTGGCGGTGTCAATCTCCGCCAGTCCTGCAGCATAGAGTTCATCGAACTCCGGATCGGACCAGCGTTCCCAGTTCCACACGCCGACCTGGTCGGAAATGAACCACTGGGCCATCTGGCTGGGATCGGGCGAGTCGAGGTAAGCCATGATCCAGAGTTCCAGGTCCTTCCATTCTTCACCCTCTGCTTCGAGGCCCAGGTTCCAGAACGGTCCGGCGTCCACAGGCACGACCTCGACCTCGATCCCGATTTCCGCGAGATTGGCCTGGATGATGGTGGCCGCCGCAAGTCGGTCCTGAAGGTTCATCGTCTTCAGCGTCACCTTCAGTCCTTCGGCGCCGGCCTCGGCCATCAGGGCGCGGGCGGCATCGAGATCCTGCTCCATGAACTTGCCTTCGGTGCGATGGCCAATGAGGCCCGGAGGCACAATGCCGTAGGCCCGCGTGCCGACTCCGGCCCAGGCACCCTCAAGAACCGTATCGACATCAACCGCATGCTGAATTGCCCGGCGCACACGGATGTCCTGAAGATTGGGGTGATCGACATTGAGGCCCATCCAGTACCACTGGGTCCCTGGAAAGGCGCGGAGAATCCCGCCCTCGGGAGGGCTCTCCAGCAAGCGTGGAATGGCATCGGTTGCCACGAGGGTAATGTCGATCTCGCCAGCCTCGAAGGCGATCTCGGCGGTTTTCTCGTCAGCGATGATGATCAACTGCACGTTCTCAATTCCAGGCGCCGTCCCACCCCAGTTCGGATTGGGTTCCAGGCTGATGCTCTGCTTCAGGACCCATTCGGAGACGCGATAGGGGCCGCAGTAGAAGTTGAAAATTCCGTCGAACTTGCCGCCGACCGCCTCGACTGCAACCTTCGAGAGGATGGAACCGGTTCCGTCACAGAGCCAGGTCAGCCAGATCGGAGCGAAGGGCTGATTGAGGTGAATGATCCCCGTATGGCTTCCGGTGACCTCGACATGGTCCAGAGAGACCGCCTTGTCCTTCCACTCCGAGACCTGCATGCGTTCAAGCGAGAACTTCACATCTTCGGCATTGAGTTCGCCGATTACCTCGTGAGAGGTGCCGTCGTACCACATGATGCCCTTCTTCAACTCGAACGCGATGGTTTGCGGGTCCGGCTGGCTGAGGCTTTCCACGAATTCGCTCGGTTCCCAGTCCCACGAGGTCAGGCTGTTTGTGTATTTCGCCAGGCGCGCCATGCAGGCGTACTGCAGGAACATCTCGTAGCCGCCGATCATGTAGCCCGGGTCGGTTGACGAGACCGTCCTGTCGGCGCGAACCCGCAAGGGCCGGCCCGACTGCGCCCAGGCACTCGATGGATCGAGCAAGCGGTCAACAAGGCCGGCAGCAGCCACCGAAGCAGCCGATGCCTGCAACATGTTGCGCCGGGAAAGTTTGGATGAAGCCATCGTCGTGCCTCCCTGCACTTGTATGAAATGACGCGCAATCGTTTCAGGATGGCCGGACACGGTCAAGCCGCGTGACGGGGTGCCTTGGCGTTGTCATGAAGAGTGACCCGGCGAATCAACAGCGAGAGATGCAACGCCAGTCTCTTACTTCGGTCCTTATTGGTTCGTTCCGCCGGGACCGGCGTTGAGGGAGCGGCTCTCGGTTGAGCCGTGAGGACACATCCCGCGTGGTGGCGTGTGAACTTGACCGTCCCCGGTCGTTGAGGGAATGATCATGCCTTCAACAAGAGGCGTTCCGAGGAGGACCCATGACATTACCCACCATGACACGCCGCGGCATGCTCCAGGCAACAGCCGGTTCCGCTGCTGCGGCTGCTTTCGTTGACGGACTGCTTGATCCGGGCACGGCCTGGGCGCAGTCGGGCAGACCACTCAGGTTGCGCTCCAACCGGGCCATCCTGTCGACGGATCCCGGCTACATGATCGGCGGTTTCGAGATGGTCCTGCAGTATGCGTGCCTTGCCCGTCTGGCCAAGTACACCAACAGCGGTGACACGTGGGACTGGGAGCCGAGCGAGTTCGTCGAGTCCCTGGAGCAGCCCGATGCGCAGACGATCACCTTCGAGTTGAAGAAGGGCATCATGTGGTACGACGGGAACAGCCACGAGGCGATCGGCGAACTCGACGCCGAGGACGTCAAGTACTCGCTGGAGCGCATGAAGGTCTCCGAGTGGAAGGACAAGGCGGTGGCTCTCGATCACGTCGAAGTCACCGGCAGCCATTCGGGAATCATCCATCTCAACCAGCCCTTCGCGCCCATCTGGCTGACGTGGCTGTGCGACGGCACCGGCGCCATTCTCTCGAAGACGGCGGTTGAAGCGGCCGGCGGCAAGTACGACGGCATGTTCAACTTCTATTGCGGCTACTACCGCGTCTCGGAGTGGCTGCAGAAGCAGAGCTTCACGTTGGAGCCGAACCCGAACTGGCCCGGGACGCCTCCGGCAATCTCCGATGTCAAGTTCGTCATCATCGATGACGAGAAGACCGCCGAGATCGCCTTTGAAGCGGGCGAGATCGATATCACCCACATCGCTGTCGATGCCATCCCGCGTCTCATGGAATCACCGCCCGAAGACGGCATCGTGAAAGCCTTTTCGGGCACACAGTGGTACTGGATGGGTCTCAACACCGAGCACCCGAACCTCCAGGACATCCGGGTGCGCCGCGCCATCCAGCACGCGGTGGATGTCGACACCATCCTCGAGGGCGCGTGGGCCAACGCGGGAACCCGTGCCTACGGCATCGTGCCTCCGGGGCTCATCGGCCACCGCACCGAGGGCAAGTTCGCCAAGCCCGATCTCGAGGCGGCCCGTGCGCTCATCGCCGAGGCCGGCGCCGAGGGGACCAAGCTCACGCTCAAGACCATCAACCTGCAGGACCGCATGGCAGCGGCCACCATCATCCAGGCCAACCTCGCGGACATCGGTCTCGAGGTGGACGTCATTCCGATGGATGCCGGGCCCTTCTGGAACCTGGGTCTCGAGGTCGAGGGCGACGAGTGGAAGGACCTCGAACTGTGGATCATGTCCTATCTCGACTCTCCCGATCCCAGCCAGATGACCCAGTGGTTCATCTCGGATCAGGTCGGCGTGTGGAACTGGGAGCGCTGGAGCGACGAGGAGTTCGACCAGTTGTTCCAGGATGGTCTCTCCGAAACGGATCCGGCCAAGCGCCACGACATGTACGTGCGCATGCAGGAGATCATGGAGGACACGGGCGGCTACGTGTGGCTCATGTTCCCGCCCAACGGCGTCATGTACCGCAAGGGGCTGGAACCCGTCATCACGCCCAACGGATACATCTGGCAGACCCAGCACTTCAACTGGGCCTGAACCACTGCGCCCTGCCGGCC
>JAJEBJ010000395.1 GCA_022822575.1 Alphaproteobacteria bacterium
CCGCCTGCTTGATCGCCCGGTGAAGCTGGTGGCTCTCACACAGATGTCCAACGCGCTCGGCGTCATCACGCCCGCCGCCGAGATGATCCGCATGGCCCACGACGCCGGCGCCAGGGTCATGCTCGACAGCTGCCAGGCGATCAGCCACGGCGCGGTGGATGTTCAGGCCCTCGATTGCGATTTCATGGTGTTTTCCGGCCACAAGATCTACGGACCCACGGGCATCGGCGTTCTCTACGGCAAGGCCGAGCTTCTCGAGTCGATGCCGCCCTGGCAGGGCGGCGGCGAGATGATCGCCCGGGTCACCCTGGAACGCTCGACCTTCAAGGGGATCCCCCACCGCTTCGAGGCCGGCACCCCGGCGATCGCCCAGGCCGTCGGGCTGAAGGCCGCGCTCGACTACGTCACCGCTCTCGGCATGGAGAGGATCGCCGAGCACGAGGCCATGCTCCATGCCCTGGCCGTGGAGCGTCTCTCGGCCGTCGAGGGTCTCACCATGTTGGGCACCCATCCCGACAGGGCGGCCATCGTCTCCTTCAATCTGGACGGCATCCACCCCCACGATGTCGGCACCATCGTCGATCACGAGGGCGTTGCGGTGCGCGTCGGTCACCACTGCGCCCAGCCCCTGATGGACCGTTTCGATGTCGCCGCAACGGTCCGCGCCTCCTTCGCCCTCTACAACACTGCCGACGAGGTCGACGCCCTGGTGGCGGCGCTGGAACAGACGAGGAGCCTGTTTTCGTGATGGACGACCTGCGCGAACTCTACCAGGAAGTGATCCTCGATCACGGCAGGCACCCGAGGAACTGCCGCCGGGTGGACGATCACAGCCACGAGGCGGAGGGCGACAACCCGATGTGCGGCGATCGCCTGTCGGTCTATCTCAAGATCGACGAGGACGGCACCATCCAGGACGCCGCCTTCCAGGGACGCGGCTGCGCGATTTCTATCGCCTCGGCCTCGATCATGACGGAGATGCTGCCGGGTCTGAGCGAGGCCGATGCGCGCCGTCTCTTCGACAACTTCCACCTGCTCGTCACGGGCCAGGACATCAACGGAAGCGATGCGGGCCTCGACAAGCTGGTCGTCATGTCGGGCGTGCGCAACTATCCCGTACGGATCAAGTGCGCGACCCTCGCCTGGCACGCGATGACCGCCGCCATGGACGGCGAGTCCACGGCAACGACGGAGTAGACCATGCAATCCGACAAGCCAGAGGGAATGACCTCCACCAGCCTCCACGAGAGCTGGACACCGGAAACGGAGGTCGATCCCCACAGCATTCCCCAGGCCGAGGGTGAGCCGCTGATCGGCGACATCGTCGATTCGATTCGCACGGTCTATGATCCGGAGATTCCGGTGAACATCTACGATCTGGGTCTCGTCTATGCTATCGATTCAAAGCCTGACGGCTCGGTGCGCATCGAGATGACGCTCACCACGCCGGGTTGCCCGGTGGCGGAAGACATCCCCGTGTGGATACGCGATGCCGTCTCGAAGGTGGAGGGCGCGAAGGACGTTGCGGTCGACATCGTCTGGGACCCTCCCTGGGACCCGTCGATGATGTCGGACTACGCAAGGATCGAACTGGGCTTCTACTGAGCCCTGATCAGGACTGGAGAGGAAGCAGCCATGTTCGCAATACCCGGCAAGGATCTCATGACCCTGACCGATCGCGCCGCAGAGCGCGTCAAGGTGCTGATGCGCCTCAACGAGAAGGCGGTCGGGCTCAAGGTTGGAATCAAGATGGCCGGATGCAGCGGCTTTTCCTACACGATGGACTATGCCGAGGAAGAGACCGGCAAGGAGGACACGATCGAATCGAAGGGTGTCAGGCTCTTCATCGATCCTGCCGCCTCGATGTTCCTCCTCGGGACCGAGCTCGACTGGCACGAGGACCAGCTGGAGAGCCGCTTCGTCTTCAACAATCCGAACGTGAAGGGCATGTGCGGTTGCGGTGAATCGTTCACCGTCTGAACACTTCGTCTGCCGAGTTTTCCGTCGTGCGCCGTTGCCGCCTTGCCGTCCTGGCGATCACTCTTGCTCTGATCGTACCGGCGCAGGCTGATCCTCAGCCTTTGGGCGAGGACGACGTAGCCCATTACCGCTCGGCCTTCTACCACGCCAAGAAGAAACAGTGGCGCGACGCGGAGATCTGGGCCTCCAGGGCGTCGGATCCGGTGCTGGTCGACGTCATCGCCTGGATGCGGATGAAGGACGACTGGCGGGCCTCCTTCGACGACATCCGGGCCTTCATGGAAACCCGTTCCGAGTGGCCGTTGCAGGACATGCTGCGCCGCAACGCCGAGGACGTCATGCCGGGCGACCTCGAGAGCACCGACGTCATCGCCCACTTCACGCGCTGGCCGCCCCTGACGGACGGGGGCGTCCTGCGCCATATCGAGGCCCTCCTCGATGCCGGCCGGGAGAGCGAGGCCCGAGCGGCGGTCCTCGATGCCTGGCAGCACCACACGTTCAGGGCAGCGGGTGAACGGTCCTTTCTCCGCAAACATGGGGCCTGGCTCACACCCGAACAGCACCAGGAACGTGTCGACCGGCTGATCTGGCGGGGTGAGACCGCCGCAGCGCGTCGCATTCTCACCCGCCTGAAAGATGACGGCCTCGCCGCTCTGGGCGAGGCGCGCATACGCCTCAAGGGTCGGGAGTGGGGCGTCGACGCCGCGATCGCCAGGGTCCCGGCACACTTGCGTGACGACGAGGCACTGGTCTTCGAGCGCGCCGACTGGCGCCTCGGACGTGGGCGCTACGACGCTGCACTGGAACTCGTTCTTGGCCTGCCGCACGACATCAGCCAGCCGGACCGCTGGGCCCTGCAGCGGCTCCGCATTGCCGGCGAGCTGATGGCCCGGGGCGACGTGGAAGGGGCCTACGATGTCGTTGCCGATCATCGCCGCCACCATGGAGCCTTTCACCATCGCGCCGAGTGGCTGGCCGGATGGATTGCTCTGCGCCATCTCGATGACCCCGTCACCGCGCTGGCGCATTTCTCCTGGTTCCATGATCAGGTGAGCCGGCCGATCAGCCTGGCGCGCGGAGCCTACTGGTGCGCCAGGGCCGCCGAAGCCGGCGGCGATGTAGCGCTTGCGAGCGACTGGTTCGACCGGGCGGCAGAACACCCGCAGACCTTCTACGGACAGCTTGCCGCCATGCGCACCGGCATGGCGATCTCCCTGCCGGCGCCGCCGGCCATCGCCCGCACAGTCCCCGAAGACGGCCTCTTCCTCATCGTCCGCGGTCTGACACAGGTGAGGGAGTTGAGCCTCGCCGAGACATTCCTTCAGCACATGGCAAGGACGACCGAATCGTCTGAAGATCTGGAGGCCATCGCCGCCGCCGCACTCGACCTCGAGCTGCCTCACGCCGCCGTCAGGGTGGCCAAGATCGCGGCGACCA
>JAJEBJ010000419.1 GCA_022822575.1 Alphaproteobacteria bacterium
GGCCGCGATGGCCACACGGTGTCGTGTCGCTCATGACAGAATCTCCTGCAGTGCGCCGGCAAGGGCGTCTATCTCTGCCGCCGTCGTCATCTCCGTTGCGGCCACCAGCATCAGGTTCCCGAGGGCGTCGTTCGCCGGCTCGAATCGCGACACCGGAACACCCCCCAGGATGCCCCGCTCGGCGAGTTGGTTGACGACATCATCAGCAGGCCGGGAAAGTTCAAGCGTGAACTCGTTGAAGAATCCATCGTTCGGCGAGGAGACCCCCTCGATGGCCACAAGCCGTTCCATGGTCCGCTGTGCCGCTTCGTGGTTGAGGGTGGCCAGCCGGGCAAGGCCACTTTCCCCGAGCAGCGCCAGATGGACGGTGAAGGCAAGCGCACACAGACCCGAGTTGGTGCAGATGTTGCTTGTTGCCTTCTCGCGCCGGATGTGCTGCTCGCGTGTCGACAAGGTGAGAACCCAGCCCCTGCGTCCATCGGCATCCACGGTCTCGCCCGCCAGCCGTCCCGGCATCTGGCGGACATGACGTTTCCTGGTGGCAAAGAGACCGACATAGGGTCCGCCGAATCCCAGGGAATTGCCCAGCGACTGACCCTCGCAGACGACAATGTCGGCCCCCATGTCGCCGGGCGAGGTGAGAAGGCCGAGCGACACCACTTCGCTCACCGCGACAACCAGAAGTGCGCCCGCCTCGTGGCAGGCTTCTGCCAGCGCCGAAAAGTCATGAAGGCGGCCGAAGACATCGGGCGTCTGCACGACGACACAGGCCGTCGATCCATCGATCTCGGCCCCGAGGTCAGTCTCCTCGACGGCCATTGGCAGCGTCACGACATCGAGATCGGCATGACGCACATAGGTGGCAACGGTATCGCGGTAGTGGGGATGAAGCCCACCCGACACGACGGCCCGCCGGCGTCTTGTCACACGGCTTGCCATGAGGACAGCTTCCGCCGCCGCCGAGGCGCCGTCATACATGGAGGCATTGGCGACCTCCATGCCCGTCAGCATGGCCACCATGGTCTGGAACTCGAAGAGCATCTGCAGAGTGCCCTGGGAGATCTCCGGCTGATAGGGCGTGTAGGACGTCAGAAACTCGCCTCGCTGGATGAGGGCGTCCACGGTGGCCGGCACATGGTGGCGATAGGCTCCACAGCCGAGAAAGAACGGGGCATTGCCGCCGTGCAGGTTTCTCTCCGCCATGGCGGAGAGCCTCCTCTCGACTTCGATCTCGCCCTGGTGGAGGGGCAGGTCGAGAAGTTCCTCGCGCCACGCCTCCCGGGGAACATCGCCATAGAGATCTTCGATGCTGCCGGCTCCGACAACCTCGAGCATGGCAGCGCGGTCGGTATCCGTCAGGGGCAGGTACCGCATCAGGCAAGCTCCGAGAGATAGTTCCCGTAGGCGTCCTCGTTCATCAGGTCGTCGAGTTCCCCGGCATCCGCGATCCGGATCCGTACAAACCAGCCCGCACCATAGGGATCGGCATTGACCTCCGCTGGGTCGTCGCCGAGCGCGTCGTTGACCTCGACGACCTCTCCGGAGACGGGAGCGTAGACTTCGCTGGCCGCCTTGACCGATTCGACGACACACAGTTCATCATTGCGTGTCACCTGGCGTCCCGATTCCGGCAGCTCCACGAAGACCACATCGCCAAGCTGTTCCTGGGCGTAATCCGAGATGCCGACGGTGCCGACATCATCGTCGACATCGATCCACTCGTGTTCCCTGCTGTAGAGCCTGTTCCCCATGGTGTCGTCTCCCTTCACGTCACCGGTGTCATGACCGGTGATAGCGGTGTGTCACGAACGGCAGCGGTCGGATCTCGGCCTCCACCCATGAATTCCGTCTCTCGATCTCGACCGCAGTACCTGATGCGGCCGCCTCACTCGCCACGTAACCCATGGCGATCGGCCCTTGCGTTGTCGGACCGAAGGCGCCGCTCGTCACGGTTCCGAGTGGCACGCCCGAAGAAGATCGGATGACCGCCCCTTCCCTCACCGGCGCCCTTCCGTGCGGTACCAGACCGACCCGGCGCCTGGGCGGACCGTCACGCAGCTGCGAGACGATCACGTCGGCGCCGGGAAAACCGCCCTCGAGACGCCGCCGTTTCTGGATGGACCAGGCGAGTCCGGCCTCGACCGGAGTCGTCGTGGTGTCGATGTCGTGGCCGTGGAGGCAGAGGCCGGCTTCGAGGCGCAGGCTGTCCCGCGCACCAAGCCCGGCCGGTTCGACATTGTCCGCGGCGAGCAGACGCCGGACCAGGGGTTCAACACCGCGGGAGGAGACCGACACTTCAACGCCGTCCTCCCCGGTATAGCCGGATCGGCTGACCATGAGTGTCTCGCCTTCATGGGACCAAAGTGCCGCGTGCATGAAGGAGAGGCTGTCCGATTCCGGGATCAGGCGGGCGAAAGCCGCCACGGCTGCAGGTCCCTGCAGGGCGATCAGAGCTCTTGTCTCGAGAAACTCGACATCGCACTCCTCACCAATCAACACGTTCAGGCGCTCGATGTCATCGCGTTTGCGGGCAGCGTTCACCACCAACCACAGGTGATCGCCGAGCGAGGTCACCATCAGATCGTCAAGTATGCCTCCGGTGCCGTTGGTGAACTGGGTGTAGCGCTGTCTTCCGGGAACAAGGCCGACGATATCCGCTGCCACCAGGCGCTCGAGGGCGCGGGCCACGCTCTCCATGGACGCCCCCGGCCTGGCGGAGAGGCGGACCTGGCCCATGTGGGAGACGTCGAAGAGGCTGGCAAAGCTGCGCGTGTGGCTGTGTTCTGCCAGAATGCCGGTCTTGTACTGCAACGGCATGGCATAGCCGGCAAAAGGCACCATGCGGGCCCCCAGCTCCCTGTGAAGGGAGCCAAGAGGAGTTTCGAGGAGAGTGTTATCAGGGGTCACTGAACCTGTCCCGGTCATTGCAAAGGGGGCGCGCGCGCACCCCTCTTGCCCCCTCTGTCACCGAACCTGAGAGCATCACCGGAACACCGGCTTTCCCCTTCGGTGAGAAGACGCATCAGCGCCTTCTTCTCTCCAGAGCAGCCATTCACCTGCGGTCCCTTTGCCTGAGAGATTTCGGGACAGATTGCACCTTCGGCGCCGGTCTCGGGACCGGTCTCTCCCGCAGGTTTCAGCGGCTCCCAAGACTATTGAACCCGCCACCGGCGGTGTCAACCTCCAACCGGCAACCAGGCCTACTTGACTTGCCGCCGTTGGCCCTATTTCGGACTTCCCGACCTGGGGGGATGCTCTACTGTGCCTTTGATTGATCAACGGAAGGAGTACACCCGCTTGGCATTCTGCACTCCCGCACCCATCTCTACGTGTGCATCGAGTCGAAGAAGTGGTCATCACTGTTTGCGCACCTGACCCAACTCATCCACTGCCGAACGGCCGTTCGGAAACAGTCGGCAAGAAACCAAGGCGGTCTGCGCCCAGTTCGACGGTAGCAAGAACCAACACTGGTGAGACTCATGGGGCTTGGCGAGGGACAGGCTCTCTGTAAGAGCGGGAGCCGCACTCCAGATGCTCGGCAATGCGAACCTCGATTGGCTCGCTCAGGTGGTCTGTTCGTCTGTCATTTTGAAAACAGCATCGGCAGGATTGATAACCTATGCCGGAGATACGAATGACTGACAGTCCACAGAGGGAAGATTATCAACGAAAAATCCAGAATCTGGCTGTTGCAGGTTCTTGCCTCTTGCTCCTTGCACTCGTGCTCGCGCCAACGGTGTATGTTCTCGACGACATGGGACTGTTAGGTTGGGGTGCTCTCGCCGCATTAGTCATCATTGCGTTTCTTCTTGTGATTGTGGGGGCGATTTGCGGACATATCGCCCTGAGGAAATTCAAGACAAACCCAGAAACGCCGATGAGATTCAAGCGTCTTGCCATGGCTGGTGCGATAATCGGTTATGGTGTGCTGGCCTTTTGCATTTTGGTCTTCGCCTTTTTTTGGTTTATCGTGTTTCCTGGCTTGATGCATTCACATTGAACTCTGAAACGCGTTTATCCCCCTTGTATGCCCCGGTCCGCGCTGTGACCGTCACCTTTCGGGATGCGGATTGTTCTAGCTGCGCATCATGGCCGTCTAGGCATTGAAAACGATCCACTCTCCCATTGACCAGAAAATTATTATCACGTCATATGCGACAGTTTCCCCCGATTCTTTAACCACAGTTTCAGGATCACGTTCAATTAATCGTAATCCCGCGGACGCGCTCGCTTTGTCATCAAGGCATTCAGACAAAAGTCTCGTGCCGTTCTTCTTTCTCCATCTACTAGCCAATGGGAGTGGCGCCCATATCATAATTGGCATGATCGCCACGATACCAAGTCTGCCTAGGGAAACCACTGCGTCAGCTGGTTCGGCAGGATTTCCTCACCAAGATCACATTGCCCACCCAACGTGTCGCGTGCTGACGATCCCCTTCGGCGACCGCTTGGCAGATCGTGGTTGCGTCTCGCAGGTACATTTGTGGCCGGGGCATCTGCTTCTTGCACCCTCCCGCTCACTAGTCATTGACACGGATCAACGACTGCGACCAGGTTGTCAGCGATCTCTACACTCTGACGGCTTGAACGCCTCACCGAACCGCTCCCCAATTCGCATTGCCGACCGCATGAAGGCACCACGAAGCCAACAAGGTCGAAAAGAAACAGGGACTTCCACGCTACGCTCTTCAGCATGCGGTTGCACTCACGCAGGGACCTGCTGGGTGATGCAGCCGATGCCGCCGCCTGCGATGGCCTGCCAGAGACTGGGGGCCGGTACTATTTCGCGACCGGGGAAAGCGCTCTCGAGAATGGACCATCCCAGATCATCGAGCCGTGGATCCACCTGCGGTGCGATGATGGCGCCGTTGCAGACATACGCATTTGTATAGGGAATGACGTAGTGCTCTGAGGCGTGTTGCTGGTAGGGCAGAACCGGCATCTCGACGATTTCCAGTGATCGTCCCTGCGCGTCGGTCGCGTCGACGAGGCGCCGCAGGTTCTCCTCCAGGAGCGCATGGTTCGGATTTGAGCGCTCGGACACGACCTGGACAAGAACGCGTCCCGGTTCGATGAATTCGACCACGTTGTCAACGTGTCCGTCGGTTTCGGTGTCTTCAACCAGGCCGAGTTCCAGCCAGATCACGCGCGTGATGCCCAGATGGTCGCGGAGCATGGCCTCGATGTGGTCTCTCGACATCCCGCGGTAGCGGTTGTCGTTCAGCATCACCTGCTCGGTGGTGATCAGTGTCCCCTCACCGTCCACCGAAATGCCACCGCCTTCGCAGATGAACGGTGTCCGATAACAGCGAAACCCGAGATGCTCGACAACCAGACTCGGCATCTCTTGCGCCTTGTCACAGGAGACACGGCCACCCCATCCGTTGAATCCGAAGTGAACGCCGGCAACATCACCGGACTCATCGCGAACGAATATCGGCCCGTTGTCCCTGAGCCAGCAGGTGTCGACCGGCACCACCAGAAGCTCCACTTCGCCGCCAAGGCGACTGCGGGCGTCATCCTCATCGCGCGGATCAACGACCAGCGTCACCGGCTCGAAGCGACTGATGGCCCGTGCCGTTGCTTCCAGTTCATCGCGAAATCCCGCAACGTCCGTTCCGATCTCTTCTTCGATCGGCGGCCATGTCAGCAGTGTCCGGGCATGCCGTTCGAAGCGGCCTGGCATGGTGTATCCATCGTCAAATGGCATCGACCCAACCAGCTTTCCGTGCTCGCTTTCCATCAGGGTTCCTTCCGGCAATCACGACCTGAACCTGCCACAGGTTCGTTCATCGGCAAAGTGGATTGACTGCGCCGCGTGCCAACCACTGGGCGATCGCACGAGGGACATTCAGCCATGCACAACTCCGCCACCGGTGGTGCAGTTCTGTTCGACGATCAACGAGGACCCGGCTCGTACCGGAATGCATGTGATCGCGTTGTTGCGCTCCAGCCGAACACAGGAACAAGGTTTCAGGGAGGAGCGACCATCGTCGACAGTGTCGGGCCAATCTCGCGGTGGAGGACGAGGTCGGCATTCGGGTCGTGGTCGGTGGCCTCGCGATTGAGAATGACGAGTACCGCACCGTTCTGCTTGGCCAGGAGCGGGAAGGAGGCCGC
>JAJEBJ010000361.1 GCA_022822575.1 Alphaproteobacteria bacterium
GGGACACGTGTGGTCCCGGTTCCTGGCCCCTTCACAATGCGGTCAAGCGATATGCCAGCTGTCGCATCCCCGGCTTCGACCAGCACGGCGGACCGCCGTCTCGCCGCCCGGCAGGAACGGCGTCAGCAGCTGATAGACGCCACCATCGAGTCCATCGCCAGGCGGGGATTCTCGGGCACCACCCTGGAAACGGTCACGAGGGGCGCCAGAGTCTCGCACGGCGTGGTCAACTTCCACTTCCGCACCAAGGAAGACCTCTATGTCGAGACCCTGGGGTACCTGGCGAGGGAGCACTATGCGCTGTGGCGTGGCGCCATGCTGAATGCGGGTCCGGATCCGGCGAACCAGCTGCAGGCCATCCTGGAGGCGGACTTCGATCGCCGGATCTGCTCAAGAAAGAAACTGGCGGTATGGTTCGCCTTCTGGGGACAGGCGAAGTACCGGCCCGCCTATCTCGAGATCCATCATCGTTTCGATGACGAGCGGTATGTCGAGATCTGCCGGCTGTGCCGGGAACTGGTGGCAAGCGGCGGATACAAGGACGTCGACGCGGAAGGGATTGCCCGCAGCCTCGAGGCCCTTGTCGACGGCCTGTGGCTCAACCTTCTCATGTATCCGCGGGACATCCGCCGGCAAACCGCGCGAACGGACTGCCTCGCCTATCTAGCCACGGTCTTTCCGCATCATTTCGAGCGGCCGGTGGCGCAAGGCTGCGCGGCCTGACGCGATGGTCCGGGATCCTCGTCACGACATCCTGTTCGAGCCGGTGGCCATCGGCCCGGTGACAGCCCGCAACAGGTTCTACCAGGTGCCGCATTGCACCGGGAGTGGCTGGCAGAGCCCGCACATCCTTGCAGGACTGCGCGCCATGAAGGCCGAAGGCGGCTGGGCCGTGGTCAACACCGAATACTGTTCGCCCCATCCCTCGATTGACGACACCCCCTATCCCATGGCCTCGCTCTGGGATGACCGCGACATTCGGGCTCACGCCCTGATGACCAACCAGGTGCACGGGCACGGTTCCCTTGCCGGCGTGGAACTGGTTCTGGGCGGCGCGAGGATGGCCAATCACCTGACCCGTGAAGTGCCGCTCGGAGTGGTCAGCATGCCGCTTGCCACGGGGGACCCGTTCCAGACGCGAGCCATGGATCGCGAGGATATCCGCGAAGTCAGGCGATGGCACCGCAATGCGGCGCTGCGCGCCATGAAGGCGGGGTTCGACATTGTCTACGTCTATGCCACCCATGATTACCTGCTGTCGCAGTTCCTGTCGCCGGTGCTCAACACCCGCTCGGATGAATACGGCGGATCGCTCGCCAACAGGGTGCGCCTCGTGCGCGAACTCATCGAGGACACGAAGGACGCTGTCGGCGCGACCATGGCTGTCGCGGTGAGGTTCTCCGCCGAGACCAACGGCGGCGGAGGCGGTGACGGCACACCGGTTCCGGGCGAAACCGAGGACATGCTGGGACTGCTGGGGGAACTGCCGGACCTCTGGGACATCAATGTCAGTGACTATTCCCTCGAAATGGGGCTGTCACGGTTCGTCGGCGAAGGGTCCCTGGAGGCTTACGTTTCGGCCATCCGGCCCCTGACGACGAAGCCGATCGTGTCTGTGGGGCGTTTCACCTCTCCGGATACCATGGCGGCCTGGGTGAAGAAGGGCCTGGTTGACTTCATCGGTGCGGCGCGGCCCTCCATCGCCGATCCCTTCCTGCCGAGGAAGATCGAGGAGGGACGCGTCGAGGACATCCGCGAGTGCATCGGCTGCAACATCTGCTACATGGGCGATGCCCGTGGTGCCCCGATCCGCTGTACGCAAAACCCCACCATGAGCGAGGAGTGGCGCCGTGGCTGGCATCCGGAATCCATGGCCAGCCGGGGATCCGCGTCACGTGTTCTCGTCGTCGGGGCGGGGCCGGCAGGCCTGGAAGCGGCCCTTTCCCTGGGGAGACGGGGCTACGACGTAATGCTTGCCGAGGCCACCCGCGAGCTTGGCGGCCGGGTGACAAGGGAGGCCAAGCTTCCCGGTCTCGCGGAATGGCGGCGTGTGCGCGATTATCGGGTAAACCAGCTGAACAGGCTGTCCAACGTGGAGATCTATCCTGAAAGCAGACTGGGTGCAGGAGATGTCCTCGAGGTGGCGGCGGATCATGTTGCTGTTGCGACAGGGGCACACTGGAGAGCCGACGGTTTCGGCACCAGCAATCGCGCGGGAATCGATTGCCTCGGCCCTCGTGAGAGCCTGTTCACGCCCGATGACATCATGGCCGGGCGATTACCTGAGGGCCGTGTGCTCGTCTACGACGATGACCACTATTACATGGGAACCGTCATGGCCGAGACACTGCGTGGCCAGGGTCTCGAGACCACGCTTGTGACGCCGGAAGATGTCGTCTCGGCCTGGGGTGGATTGACCCTGGACCGCTGGCGGGCTCGCAAAAGGCTCATGGAGACCGGTGCCGGCATCGTCGTGGCCCATGAACTGGTGTCCTTCGATGGCAGTCGGGCCCGGGTGGCCTGCTGTGCGAGTGGCGAGGAAAGGGACATCGACGCGGACGCAGTCGTTCTTGTCACATCGCGTACACCCGATGATGCCCTCTTTCACGCCGTTTGCCGGAGCATGGAGGCGGGAGACAGCGGCGCACCGAAGTCGCTGAAGCGGATCGGTGACTGTGATGCGCCGGCCGTCATCGCCGCGGCGGTGTATTCCGGCCACCGCTACGCCCGCGAACTCGATACCGATATCGATCCCGACAATCCTCTCAGACACGACCGGGTCAACGTGGAGATGTACAATGGAGAGTGACGGCACCCTGCCGACAGCCGAAGTCTGGTTTGCCATCGAGGCGCTCGATGACGGGATCATCCGGTTCCGGGAGGATCACATCGATTCCTATGCCGTTGGCGACATCTGGCTCGTCCGCGGCCGGGACAGTGACCTTGCAGTCGATACGGGCACCGGCATCGTGCCGCCGGCCCCGCTCGTCGAGGCCGTGGCCGGCAAGCCGGTCACCGCCGTCGCCCTCAACTGCTACTACGATCATGCCGGCGGCTGGGCGAGTTTCACCGACCGGGCCTGTCATCCCCTCGACGCGTCGGAACTGCGCGCACCCACCCGGGAAAGCGTGGGCGCCGGAACCTATCTCAACCGGAAGACGCTGTGGGCGCTTCCACATGAACACTATGATGTGGACGACTACTCCATGACACCAGCCGAGCCCACACGTCTTGTCGAGGACGGATCACAGTTCGATCTGGGCGACCGCGTACTCGATGTCCTGCATGTCCCGGGACGTTCACCAGGTGGCCTTGCGATCTGGGACGGCACAAGCGGTACGCTCTTCACCAGCGACATGCTCTATGACGGCGATCACGGACCTGCCTGGCCACCTCCCGAACCGGTCGCCTATTGCGCCAGCCTGAGGCGCATGCGCGAGCTTCCGGTCCGGCGCGTCTGTCCGGGTCACTACGGTGTCATGGACCGCCAGCACATGCTCGATGTCATCGACCGGCAGCTGACTGATCTCGAGCACGCCGACAGGGAAGACTCCTGAAAGAAAGCGGCGGAGACCGCCTGCGAGCAGCGATGGTCAACAGTGCGCTGCTCGACCGCGCCGATCCGGGGGACCTCGAACTTGCTGGCCGAGATGTCCACGCCCGGACGTGTGTGTCGACCGGCTCGGCCGTCGTCAGTCCGGATGCCGCGAGACAGTCTCGGATGCTCGCAGTGCGGATACGTGGGCAAGATGCGGCGTCATCGCCTCCTTGGTCCAGCGGTACCGCAAATCAGGGTCGCCGATGGGCCGCACGACGATGACCGACCTTGATCACGAGCACCAGCAGCTCGTCGTCACGAAGCTCGCAGAGGATACGGCAGTCTCCGGCACGGGAGCGCCAGAATGCACCGTACCCGGAGTTCCGCAGCGGCCTTCCGAGCTGACGCAGGCCCTGGAGCAGGACAATCCGGCCGCGCAGGCAGTCGCGGATGCAAGACGCGCCGGTCGGTCCCAGCTTCCTGACCTGCCTGGCCGCGCTTTCGGTGATTTCAACTCTCCAGACCAAGGTAGCGGTCCAGCTCGTCGAGCGAGAGGGTGCGCTCGCAGCCTTGTGACGTAAATGTCCGCCTGCTCGGCGGTGTACAGGCCCTCGAGGTGCTGCTCGAACGCTTCACGGATGTAGAACGTCGTGGTGCGTCCTATGCGAGCGGCGAGAACCTGCAGGCGGTTCCAGGTCGTCTCTGGCAGGCGGACGGGGGTCTGTTTCATGGGTCCAACTTCCCTACGGCGGTTGACATGTATGCCAAAGCGCTCTCGACCATCAGCGGCGGGTCTATGCCAACAGGCATGCCAGGAGTGCCAATGGACTTCGCTGTGAACGATTGCCATCGGCGTGCTCCCTGATGCGGCACGGCCGCACCACGCCGGGCGAAAGCCGTGCGGCCAACAGCGAGGTGGCCGATGACCTTGCCGATGAAGGGTTGGAAATCTAAAGCGCTTCAAGACAGCATCGCTTCCGAGGTTCGCCGTTTGGCCTTGTGATTGATCGCCGCCTTCCTGAAACACATTCCAAGCGCCTCAACGAACGTTCAATCAGGCACGCATGTGTCTTCTTCGCGCGACAACGCGCTCGCGGTGGATGATGTAGAGACCAGCCGCAATGATGACAATTGCGCCAATCATCACTTCCCGGCTTGGCCACTCGCCCCAGATCAGGAACCCCAGCACCACGCCCCATACGAGCCCGGTGTATTCGAACGGCGCGAGCACGGAGGGTGGCGCAATACGAAATGCCGCCGTCATGGCGTACTGGGCGAGCCCCGCCATGAGGCCGACGCCTGCCAGGATGACAGCGTCGTTCCAGGCCGGTGTCACCCAGACAAACGTGACCGAGATCGTGCTGAAGACGGTGAAGGCCAGCGCAGTGTGGATCGAGAGTGAGGCGGTGGTCACCACGCGGCC
>JAJEBJ010000021.1 GCA_022822575.1 Alphaproteobacteria bacterium
ACTCTACGATAGCAGACCTTCCACGTCATGCCGTCTCCAACGGGCACTCCGCGCGGTGCCTGAGGTCGACACTGTGTTCCGGGCAAGGGTCATGGACGTCAGGAGCAAACGGGAATGGTGTTGGCGTGAAACTGGCATCTGGGGAACGCGCAATCGATACGGTTGAAGAAGCCGGCATCGGGTTCAATCATGCTGCTTCAAGGGCTGCGACAAAGATACCTGAAGAGGCGGGAACCGGAGGCACGCCATGACGACGGCAGGCAGCAGACGGCGTTCCCGGCGGTTCGGCGGAAGATCTTCCCCCAGCACGGTGCCGGCAACATTGACAATGCGGCGCTTGCCTGCCTTCGAACCCTTTGGCGAGGACGTGCTCGAAGCCATCGAGAGACAGGCGGACTGGATTCTCGACACCGTCGGCGTTGACTTTCGCGGGGATGACGTCGCCCTGGCACTCTTCCGGTCGGCCGGGGCGCGTGTCGAGAACCAGCGTGTCAGGATGGAACCGGGTCAGGCCCGCGCACTGTGCGCGTCGGCGCCCGAGACCTTCGTGCTTCACGCACGCAATCCCGAACGAAGCGTCACACTGGGCGGCGATCACGTGGTGCTGATGCCAGGCTACGGTTCGCCCTTCGTCACCGATCTTGACCGCGGGCGACGCTATGCCTCGCTCGAGGATTTCCGGAACTTCGTCCGCCTCACGTTCATGACGCCGTGGCTCGGTCACTCCGGCGGCACGGTGTGCGAACCCGTCGATATCCCCGTCAACAAGCGTCATCTCGACATGGTGATGGCCCACCTCACGCTCTCCGACAAGCCCTTCATGGGGGCGGTGACAACGCCGCAACGTGCGCGTGATTCGATCGACATGGCCCGTATCGCCTTCTCGCCGCAGGTGCTCGAAGACAACGCGGTCATCCAGGCCAACATCAATGTCAATTCTCCACTGGTCTACGACGCCAGCATGTCAGGAGCCCTCAGGATTTATGCAGAGGCCAACCAGTGTGTCGCGGTCTCTCCTTCGGTCATCGGCGGCGCCATGGGCCCGCTCACTCCTGCGGCAATCTGCGCCCAGACACTGGCGGAGGGCATGGCGGGAATCGCGCTCGCCCAGCTTGTTCGCCCCGGCTGTCCCTGTGTTCTCGGTAGTTTCCACGCCACCATGAACCTGAAGTCAGGAGCGCTCACCTTTGGCACGCCCGAGGCCAATCTCGTCACATTCGCTCTGGCACAGCTCGGCCGCAGGCTTCGCGTTCCCGTGCGTTCCGGCGGTGGCCAGATCACGGCTTCCAACACGCCGGACGGACAGGCGATGCAGGACAGCACCAGCGCCATGTGGGCCACGATGATCTCCGGTGCCCACCAGATCTGGCATGCCGCCGGATGGCTCGAGGCTGGCCTCACCATGTCCTACGAGAAGTTCGTCATGGATGTCGATCACAGCGGCATGATGCTCCGCATGCTCCAGGGATTCCACGCCCGGTCCGAGGACCTCGCAGCCGACGCCTATATAGAGGCGGCCCCGGGCGAGAACCACCTCGCGACGGCCCATACATTGCGCCGGTACCGGAGTGCGAATTTCATGCCCGTGATACCGGAGCCGGGCTCCTGGGAGGCCTGGTCCGGTGACGGATCGCACCGCGTGGAGGAACGGGCCAACACCGCGTGGAAGACGATGCTTGAGTCCTTCGAGGCCCCGGCAATCGATGATGCGATCGGAGAGGCCCTCAACGATTTCGTCGCCCGGCGCAAGGCATCGATGGAGGATGCCTGGTACTGACATCGGGCACGTGTCGGGAACGCAAGGGTCCCGGCTTACAGGAAGACGAAGCCGGCGGCTCCGGCGAGCAGCACAACCGCCCAGGGGGGCGCCTTCCAGGCTGCGAGCGCCACGAATGAGGCTGCGGCGATGGCGGTCGCCAGGGGCGAGATGAGACCGGCAGAAAGGATCGGGTCATAGAACACCGCAGCAAGCAGTCCCACGACCGCGGCGTTGACGCCGGCAAAGGCGCGCCGGGACGGGGGCGCACGGCGCAAGTGTCCCTGAAAGTGCAGGCCGCTGACAATAAGGAGTGCCGAGGGAAAGAAAATCGCCAACAACGCCAGCAGGGCTGCCAATGCAGACGGTGGTGTCTCCATCACGGCGCCAAGGTAGGCAGCGAATGTGAATAATGGCCCGGGAACCGCCTGCGCCGCACCGTATCCGGCAAGAAAGGCCTCGCGATCGACCATGCCGGTGTCCACTACCTCGGCCTCGAGAAGAGGCAAGACGACATGCCCGCCGCCGAAGACCATCGAACCCGCGCGATAGAAGGCATCGATGAGAGGCCATGGGCCGCCAGCGATGAGACCGGATACCACCGGAAGTGCCGCCAGGAAAAGGAAGAAGACAAGCAGGGCCAGAATGGCAGCCGTGCGGCCGACGGGTACCGCCATCAGCTCTTCCCCGTCCGGCGCCGTCTCATCGCGCAACCAGACAAGACCGGCAAGCCCTCCCCCGACGATGACCATCAGCTGCCCGATGGCGAAGGGAATCAACATGGCGCCAATCATGCCGGCGACTGCAATCGTGGCCCTCTTGCGGTCCGGCGCCAGACTGCGCGCCATGCCGATGAGGGCGTGGGCCACAACGGCGACCGCGGCAGCCTTCAATCCGTGTATCCAGCCAGTACCCAGAGCCGATTCGAGCTCGCCGGCCCCGAAGGCGAAAGCGGTGAGAAGCAGTGCTGAAGGGAGCGTGAATCCGATCCACGCCGCCAACAGTCCGCCGTAACCGGCGCGCATGAGTCCGATCGCCATGCCAACCTGACTCGAGGCGGGGCCGGGAAGAAGCTGCCCCAGGGCGACGACATCGCCATATGCCCTGTCGCTCATCCATTGGAGCCGCACGACAAAGGCCTCGCGAAAGTAGCCAAGATGGGCCACAGGCCCTCCGAAAGAGGTGAGACCCAGAACGAGAAAGACGCGAAAGACCTCAAACGGTGAACCGCGCTTCCCTCCGGATGTCATGCGTCCCCACAGACCCGGGCGGCGCGCTTGCCGGAAAGAACAGCTCCCTCGATCGTCGCCGGAAGACCGGTATTCGTCCAGTCACCGGCCAGGTACATGTTGGCGAACGAAGTACGGGTTGCGGGACGCATGGCGATGGTGTCGGGATCCTGCGAAATCGTCGCACGACGTTCCTTGATGACACGCCAGGGCGGCAACGCGTCCGGATCGGAATCGAGAACCGCAGCCACGTCACGCCATGCCGTCATCGCGATATCATCCAGTGTCCGGCGAATCATGTCGTTTGCTGCACTGACAGTGACGGAAACAACCTGGTCCCGTACAAAGATCCACTGGGCCATGCCTCCGATCAATCCGACAAAGGGTTGGCCACCGGGAAGCACGGCTGGCCCGGGCAGGCGAAAGTGGACATTGACGATCCCCTGATGCTTGCGCGGGACCTTGAGGCCTGTCACGAGATCACCGGCGACCGATGCAGGCAGGGCAAGGATCACGCTGTCTCCCTCCAACAGGGTGATGCTGGTCGAGGCAAAGTCCAGCCTCTCCACTCTGCCGGCTGACGTCTGCAAGGCACTGAGCCGGCTGGAAAGCCTGATGTCGACTCCCTTCGACGCGAGGTATCCCAGCGCCGGATCAATGAAGGTGGCTGAGAGCGAGTGTGAGGCGACGAGAGGACGGCAACAGGACTCTCCCTTCATGAGCGTTCTCCGGAGTGCCTGGCGCAACAGTCCCGCCGAGGCTTCCGCGAGCGGCGTGTTGAGAACCGCGACGGTGAGAGGTTCCCAGAAGCACGTCACGAGCCTTCCCGATCGCCCCACGCACTCTCCCACCGTCCGGCTTTCACCGGCGGTGACGACAGCAAGCGCGGAGAGATACTGAACCGGCGTGGTAAGCGGAACACGGCGTCGTGGATCGAGAATCCACCACGGTATCCGTCCCCCGCCGGGCCGCACGGTCCACTGTCGTGCATCGCGCACGTCAACAAAGGGATACGCGGCAGGTACCGGTCCCGTGACCTGGTCAGCCGCACCAATGGTATCGAGGTACAGAAGGGTGTGACGGTTGCCGGTCATCAACAGATGATTGCCGTTGTCAATCCGGCACTCGAGCCGGGAATCAAGAAGAGACCGGCATCGCCCCCCAGCCTGTGCGGCTGCCTCGTGGAGCACCACGCGCTTTCCGCTGCCCGCCAGACACACGGCGGCCGAGAGACCCGCGAGGCCGGCACCGATAATGTGAACAACGGGCACAGGGCCTGGCCTTCAGAGGAGCCCGTATCTAAGTGCAAGCCATACCAGACGCACCTTAGGCGGCTTCACCGGAACATCGAGTCGGGTCCAGCCCCGCTGCTCCAGGAGATCGAGGATCTCGCTGTAGACCTTCATCATGGCCACGATAGGCCTGATCCGGCGCCGGCCGATCTCGCTCAGAAGCCGGTCCGCCTCCGCGTAGTGGCGCCGCGCCATCGACGCCAGTTCGGCGCAGACGCCAGCAAAGGCCGGGTGTTTCAGGACCTCGCCTGGAGAAGCAGCCCCGATACCGTGCCTCGTCAGGATATCCCTGGGGACGTACAGTCTGCCCTCCTTTGCGTCGTCCTCAAGATCACGCAGGATGTTCGTGATCTGGAACGCGTTTCCCATGGTCTGTGCCATGACCGGTCCCGGGTGTCCGGTAATGCCGAAGACATGGATGATCAGTACACCGACTGCTCCTGCGACACGGCGGCAGTAGGCGAAAAGATCTTCCGTTGCGGGCATCTCCACCCCCGGAGCAACATCTGTTTCCATGCCGTCGATGATCGCCAGGAACTCCTCTCTGGGGAGTTCAAAGCGCCTGACGGCCTGATCAAGCGCACGAGCGGTCGGCATGGTGGGAGAACCGCCATAGAGTCGGCCGATCTCCTCGCGCCATGCGTCGAGAGCGGCCTTCCTGGATGCCACGTCGCCCGGGGTGTCCGCGATGTCATCGACTTCCCGGCAGAAGGCATAGATTGCGTACATGGCCCGCCGGCGCTCCGGCGCAATCACCTTCATGCTCCACAGGAATGACGTGCCGGAACGCGCGATGATACCGTTGACATGTTCCCAGGGATCGTCGGTCACGACAGTCTCGGTAGTCAGAGTATGCGACTCACGAACTGCCCCTCGCCTTCTGGTGCTCCTCCACACCCACTGCCGCGAGGACCGTGGAGACAATTCCTGACGCATCGAGCCCCGCCTGGCGCACCTGATTCTCGGGCGCATCCTGGTCGAGGAAGGCATCGGGCATGATCACCGGCCTGAAGATAAGGCCGGAATCAAAATGGCCTCCACCGGCAAGGACATGCATGACCTGAGTGGCAAAGCCGCCGATCGAACCCTCTTCTACCGTCACGAGAACCTCGTGGTTGGTCGCCAGACGCATGATCAGCTCGCCATCGACTGGCTTGGCGAAACGTGCATCGGCAACCGTTGTCGAAAGCCCCCTGGCATCCAGCACCACTGCCGCTTCCAGCGCGTCCTGCAACCGGGAACCATAGGAAATGAGCGCAACGCGGGTGCCTTCACGCAAGATCCGGCCGCGCCCGATCTCGAGAGGTTCGCCCCGTTCCGGCATGGGTGCTCCGATTCCTGAGCCACGTGGATAGCGAAAGGCGCTCGGACGATCGTCGATGGCCACGGCCGTTGCCACCATGTGCACAAGTTCCGCCTCATCGGCCGGCGCCATGACAACCATGCCCGGCAGACAGCCCATGTAGGCAATGTCGAAGGCGCCACAGTGGGTTTGACCGTCCGCGCCCACAAATCCGGCACGGTCCATGGCAAAGCGCACCGGCAGACTCTGGATAGCCACGTCGTGGACGATCTGGTCGAACGCCCGCTGGAGGAAGGTCGAGTAGATGGCCGCGAAGGGTTTCATGCCTTCGGCCGCCAGTCCCGCTGCAAAGGTGACCGCGTGCTGTTCGGCCAGTCCGACATCAAAGGTGCGCTCGGGAAACACGTCGCCAAATCGGTCAACGCCGGTCCCTGACGGCATTGCCGCCGTGATCGCCACGATCGAATCGTCGCGCCGCGCCTCGCTGATCAGACTGTCGGCGAACACCTTCGTCCAGCTCGGCTTGTTGCTGGTGCTCTTGACGATCTCGCCTGTCGCCACGTCGAACTTGCCAACCCCGTGATACCTGTCACTTGAGTCTTCCGCCGGTGCGTAACCCTTTCCCTTTCGGGTGATGGCGTGGATGAGAACCGGTCCCTCGCTTGTATCGTCGCGAACATTGCGCAACACGGGAATCAGGTGGTCCAGGTTGTGA
>JAJEBJ010000338.1 GCA_022822575.1 Alphaproteobacteria bacterium
CTTCCAGTTGTTCCACACCCGTGGTCCGACAGCGCGGATATCGGCGACGGTGAGAACGAGCAACAGCCGCAGGCGCTCGATCGACTGGACGATCCGGGCGAAGCCGTCAATCGTGCGTGGCTCTTCAAGATCACGGCGAAAGGCCGTGTTGGACATGATCAGGTGATAGCGCACCAGCCAGGATACGGTCTCGGTCTCCTCCGCAGTGAACCCGAGGCGCGGCGCCAGGTGATTGGCAATCCCGGCGCCAAGTTCGGAGTGATCCCCACCGCGCCCCTTGGCGATGTCGTGGAGGAGAACGGCAAGGTAGAGGACGCGGCGCTGCAGGATCAGCGGGAAGACCTCGGTGGCCAGAGGCAGTTCGTCGGCGATTTCGCCACGTTCAATAGCTGCGAGGATTCCGACGGCCCTGATGGAGTGCTCATCGACGGTGTAGACGTGGTACATGTCGTGCTGCATCTGGGCGACGACACGTCCGAAATCCGGCAGGAACCGGCCCATCACACCGGCTTCGTTCATCGCATGGAGTGTTCCAAGGGGGTCATCCCTGGCAGTCAGGATGTCCATGAACTGGCCGTTGGCATGCGCGTCGTGGCGCAGCCTGTCGTCGATCCTCGCGAGACTCTGGGTCATCAGCCACAGGGCCCGGGGATGGATGTCGATGCGCCGGTCCTGGGAGACGTGGAACATGCGCACGAGGTCGCCGGGCGACTCATCGAAATGCCGGCGATTGCGGATCGAGATCATGCCTCCCGAGACGGGGAACCCGTCGATGTCTGCTGCATCCGAAACGTACCTGGAGCGCGGCTGGCCGCCATGCTGTTCGGCGATGACGGCGGCAAAGATGCGGGACAGTCCGCCGACCTCCCGGGTGGCAAGGAAGTAGCGTTTCATGAAACGCTCGACAGCCTGCTGGTTTCGCGCATCGGAAAAGCCCATGCGGCGGGCGATGTCCGTCTGCAGGTCGAACGTCAGCCGTTCCTCGGCCCGGCCGGAGAGGAAGTGGAGGTGGCACCTGACCCGGTTGAGAAAATCCGCCGCCCGGCGGAATCGCGAGAGTTCGGCGCGGCTCAGTACCCCCCTCGGCACCAGATCCTCGATGCGGGCAATCGGGTAGAGATACCTGGCGATCCACACGAGGACATGGAGGTCTCTCAGTCCTCCCTTTCCTTCCTTGACATCGGGTTCCAGGACATAGCGCGAGTCGCCCGTCTTGAGATGCCGCCGGTCACGCTCCTCGAGTTTGGCGCGCACGAAGGCGGCGTCACTGCCGGTCACTACCGATTTTTGGAAGCGGCGGCGGAATGTCCGGAAGAGACTCCGGTCACCGGCAAGCAGTCGGGCCTCGAGCACCGCGGTACGGATGGTCATGTCGCTGCGGGCACTGTCGATGGCTTCGTCGAGTGTGCGTGTGGCGTGTCCGACCTTGAGACCAAGATCCCAGAGGCAATAGAGCACGCGGCTGATCACCGCTTCCTGACGCGTTGTTGCCGGACCAGAAAGCAGAAAGAGAAGATCGAGATCCGAGTGTGGCGCGAGTTCGCCACGTCCATAACCTCCGACGGCGACAAGGGCCATGCGGCCATGACCGCCGCAGCTCTCTGCTTTCAGGACATGGGCAAACAGCTCCTTCAGCACTGAATCGACAAGCCGGCTCATCGAGGTGACAAGCGCGATCCCGGATGCGCCTCTGTCGAGGTGGCGGCGCAGCCTTGTCAGGCCATCATCGAGCGTGAGGCGCAGCACGCCTTCGAGACCTTCATGCGAGGCCGGCAGGGCGGCGAGCGTCCGGCGCAGGTGCTGCCGGTTTGCGAGGCTGCCAGGTACGGGCCTTCCCCGGGGATCAGTCATCCTCCTCCTCCGCCAGATCCTTCAGCCGGTAGATCAGGTCGAGTGCCTGGCGCGGCGTGAGCTGATCGGGCATGACATCATCGACAGCCTGTCTGACGGCGGAGACCGGCGCAACATCCCTCACGTGTCTCTGCGCCGCCTCGAAGAGGGGAAGATCATCGGCGAGCCGTGCCAGGGAACTTGCGCCATCACCCGTTTCGATGGTCTCGAGCACGTCCTTCGCACGTTCGATGACCGCCTGTGGAAGGCCGGCAAGGCGTGCGACATGGATGCCGTAGCTCCGGTTCGCTGCGCCGCGCTCCACCTCGTAGAGAAACACGATGTCGTTCTTCCATTCCTTGACCCGCATGGAGTGCGGTCTCAGTGCCGACAATGTTGCCGCGAGAGTCGCCAGTTCGTGGTAATGGGTGGCGAACAGCGCCCGGCACCGGTTCACATCGTGAAGGTGCTCGAGAACTGCCCAGGCGATGGAAAGACCGTCGAACGTCGCTGTCCCACGACCGATTTCGTCGAGTATGACGAGGGAGCGTTCTCCAGACTGGTTGAGGATGGCCGCAGTTTCGACCATCTCCACCATGAAGGTCGATCGTCCCCGGGCAAGATCGTCCGCAGCGCCGACGCGGCTGAACAGTCGGTCCACAATACCAATTCTGGCAGCGTCCGCCGGCACAAAGCTGCCGGCCTGGGCCATGACGGCGATCAGTGCATTCTGGCGCAGGAACGTCGACTTTCCGGCCATGTTGGGTCCGGTGAGCAGCCACAGGCGGGCGTCATCCTCGAGAACGCAGCCATTGGCGACAAACTCCATCGATTCGCTGGCCATGACTTCGACGACAGGATGACGTCCACCCTCGATCGTGAAGTCGAGTTCCGCTGTCACCGCCGGACGGGTATAGCGTCGTTCGATGGCGAGGTCTGCAAGCGCTGCAGCCACGTCAATGACGGCGATCGCCCCGGCCGCCGCGGCTATGGCGGACGCCACGGCCAGCACGTCTGCCGTGGCCTTGTGAAAGGCATCGAGTTCGAGGGCGATGGCACGGTCTGCGGCGCGGGACATTTCCGTCTCGAGGTCGCCCAGCTCGACGGTCGTGTAGCGCATCGCGTTCGCCATGGTCTGGCGATGGATGAACGTCTCTTCGTCAAGACGTGCCGCATGGTTGCGGGTGACCTCGACGTAGTATCCCAGGACATTGTTGTGGCGGATCTTCAGGGAGGTGACGCCAGTTGCCTTCTGATAGGTCCCCTGGAGTCCGGCCACCAGTTGCCGGCTGTTGTCACGCAACTCTCTCGCCTGGTCGAGATCCTGGCTGTAGCCGGCGCGCACGAAGCCGCCGTCCCGGGCAAGAAGAGGCGGATTGTCGACGAGGAGGCAGGCCAGGTCACCGGCGAGTGGAGGGAGAGCCTCAATGGCACTCCCTGCTTCGGTGAGTTCCCTGGGCAGGTCATGCTGGTGCTGCAGCTTGGCAGCCAGGCTGCCGGCTGCCGTCAGGCCATCACGTATGGCGGCAAGGTCGCGAGGACCGCCTCGCGAGAGTGCCAGGCGTGCGAGGGCCCTCTCGAGATCGGGTGTCAGGGCGAGGGTAGTCCTGATGTCGCCACGCAGTTCAGAATACTCGACGAACATCTGAACAGCATCCAGGCGCCTGGCGATGGCGCCGGTGTCGGTCAGCGGCGCAGTCAGTCTCTGTCCGAGCAGGCGGGCACCGGCGCCCGTTACAGTGCGGTCCATGATGCCCAGGAGACTTCCCTGGCGATGACCGTCGAGAGTGCGCATGAGTTCGAGATTGCGCCGTGTGGCCTGGTCGATCAGCATCGACTGACCTGCCACCTGGCGCACTGGTGGCGACAGTCTGGGAAAGCGGCCCTTCTGGGTCAGTTCGACATAGCCCAGCAGCCCGCCCATGGCTGCCAGTTCGGCCCGCGTGAAGGAACCGAATCCGTCCAGTGAGGCGACTGAGTAGAGGTCGCGCAGACGCCGTTCTCCGGTGCGGCTGTCGAACCTGCTGTCAGGCTCCCTGACCAGCCGCTCATACCACGGCGCCAGCACATCCTGGAGAGTGGCATCATTGGCGATCCGCTCCGCCACCACGAGTTCGGCCGGCGCGACACTTTCCAGAAGGGCATTGAGATCCTCCACCGTGATGTCCGTGACGGCAAAGCTGCCTGTCGACATCTCGATCCAGGCAACCGCGGTGGTGGAGCCTGCCTGGGCCAGCGCCGCCAGGTGATTGGTTGAACGGGCATCGAGAAGCGTGTCCTCGACGAGTGTTCCGGGAGTGACAATGCGGATGACATCCCGCCTCACGATGGCACTGCTGCCGCGCTTTCGTGCTTCAGCGGGGTCCTCTACCTGTTCGCAGACCGCTACCCGGTAACCCTTGTGAATGAGCCGTTCGAGATAGCTTTCGGCGGAGACCACCGGTACGCCGCACATCGGAACATCCTTGCCCTGGTGCTGTCCGCGAGTCGTCAGCGCAATGTCGAGAGCACCGGCTGCGGCTACCGCATCGTCGAAGAAGAGTTCGTAGAAATCCCCCATGCGGAAGAGAAGGAGCTCCCCCCGGTGCTCTCCCTTGATCCGCCAGTACTGTTCCATCATCGGCGTAACTCGACCGCCGCGCTTCGATGCGGACGCGGGTGGCGCTCTATCCGCTGTCACCTGATCGCCGCCCTCTGTATTGCCGCTGATCGGGTCATCATCCGGTGTTCGCGCGCTTCGCGTGTTCCCTCGCCAGAGCACACCACGAGGCGATGTCGACATCTTCGGCCCGCGCCCGGGGATCCACACCGGCGGAGAGAAGCAGATCTTGCGGATCTTTCGAGACGGCAGCGAGAGCGTTGCGCAGCACCTTGCGCCGCTGGCCGAAGCCCGCTTGCGTCAGTGTGCGCAGCACCGGTTCGAGGGCTGGTGAAAGAGGGGCTTCGCGCGGCGTGATGCGGACCACTGCCGCACGTACCTTCGGCGCCGGAACGAAGGAGGCGGAGGCAATGCCGAAACACCATTCGACCCGGCACAACCACTGCACGAGGACGCTCAGTCTGCCGTATTGACGGGATCCTGGCACTGCGACAAGCCGTTCGGCCACCTCTTTCTGGAACATCAGGATCATGCGATCGATGAGGTGGCGATGTTCGATCAGGCGCATGGCAAGCCGCGTCGAACTGTTGAAGGGGAGATTGCCCATGACCACGACCCCCGGTTCCAAAATCTCGTGAAGGTCACACTCCAGGGCATCGCCTTCGTGGATGACGAGTCTGCCCGCAGCGGCGTCACGAAGACCGGAGAGAGCAGCGCAGCATCGCGGATCCATTTCGATGGCAAGGACCCGGCTTGCCCCGGCTCTCAGCAC
>JAJEBJ010000211.1 GCA_022822575.1 Alphaproteobacteria bacterium
CTTGGCATGCGGCCCGAATCGCTCGGCCTGCCGGACGATGACGAGCGACTGTGGGTGGTGATCGACGAGAACGTCTGGCTCCGCCCGCTCTTCTTCGACATGACCACGGGCTCCCACTGTGAGATCCTGCGCGTCTGACGCGGCGGCGTTCTGGGGCGTCATCTCCACCCTTCACCGGTGCACGGCTATGTCATCAAGGGAAGTTGGCGCTATCTCGAATATTCCTGGGTAGCTCGCGAGGGCGCTTATGTCTTTGAACCGACCGGTCAGGGGTTTGTCCGCCAGTGCCGCGAGCATTTCGACTCTGTTGGTCTCGGGGCGGACCTTGTCGATCAGATGATCCGGTGAGACGGTTTGCATTGACACCGTGAAACCGCTATAAGCATCAATAGCAGGAAACTTCGTTTCATCAGAGGAAACAGGCCATGTGTGGAATTGCCGGTATCCTGTTGAAGAATGGGGACAGTGGAATCGATACCGGGCCGGCGCTGATCGACATGCTCGACGGCTGTCAGCACCGGGGCCCGGACTCCACGGGGTTCGCCCTCTACGAGAGCGGCGATGCAGGCCAGCTGAAGCTGCGGTTTCACATCGGTTCCGACAACGAGGCGGGCGACGCCATCGCCGCCCTGAAGGAGGTCTTCGACGAACACGGCGCCCAGGTGGTCGAGGAAGAGCGCATCGCCGGCAGCTATCGCGTCGTGGTGCGCTTCAGCGGCGATCTGCAGAAATTCTCATACGCCGTGGAACACGCCGCCAAGGTGGTGTCGATCGGAGAGAGTCTGGAGATCGTGAAGGACGTGGGCGGCGCCCATGACGTCGATGACACCTACGACGTCCATCTGTTCAGGGGCTCCCATGGCCTCGGACACGTGCGTCTTGCCACCGAGTCGGATGTCAAGCCGGAGGCCTCGCATCCCTTCTGGGCCACCGGGTTTGCCGATGTCGCGATCGTCCACAACGGACAGATCACGAACTACTGGAAGATGCGCCGGCGTCTCGAGCGCCGCGGGTTCGCTTTCGCGACAGACAACGACAGCGAACTCATTGCCGTCTATCTCGCCGACAAGATGAACCAGGGGATTCCCCTGAAGGACTCGCTTGCCTCGTCCATCGACGACATGGACGGGACGTTCTCGTTCCTCGTGTCGACCCGTGACGAGATCGGCTACGCGAAGGACCGGCTTGCTGCCAAGCCGATGATCATGTTCGAGAACGACGACCTCATTGCCATTGCCTCGGAAGAGGTCTCGCTCAACCGCCTGTTCCCGGGCCGCGCGCTCGATACCCGTGAACCGCCTCCGGGAAGCTATAGAACATGGTCACGATCGATCTGAAGGACCTGTCGACCCGCGAAGCCAACGAGGGCATTCGCGAGGCGGCGGCCCGGGGCGATGTCATCGAGGTTCTCAATCCCGATGCACGCCATCACATCGGTGTCGGCGTCATCCATGCGGTTGACATACATGTCCGTGGCTCGGCCGGATACTTCTGTGCCGGACTGACAGACACCCCCCGTTTTCACATCGAACGAAACGCTGGCTGGGGGCTGGCCGACAACATGTACCGGGGATCCGTCGTCGTCGGCGGCAATGCCGGCGCCATAGCCGGGGTAGCGATCCGCGGCGCCGAGGTCGTGATCAAGGGCAACATGGGATCGCGGGCCGGACAGGTCATGAAGAAGGGGACGTTGCTGTGCTGCGGCAATGCCAACTTCATGGCCGGCTACATGATGTATGGCGGACGCATGATCATTCTCGGCGAGTCGGGCGAGCGCCTCGGCGAGGACATGACGGGAGGGGAGATCTTCCTTGGTGGTGACCTGGTGTCGCTTGGATCCGATGCCATGGTGACCGATATCGCCGAAGACGAGGTCGACGACATCAGGGCCTTCCTCGACCGCTACGAGATTCCCTTCCGGGGCAGTTTCCGCAAGATCGTGAATGCCGGAAAGAAGCTGCGCTACGGCACCCCGGAACGGCAGGTGCGCTCGATCCCCTACTTTCACTTTTCCGGTGACAGCGGCTACTGGAATCACAAGGTCCAGGAAGACGTCTACATCAAGTCCCAGATCGGCCGCTACCGGGTGAGGGGATACGGTGGTGCCCGCGAACTGCCGCACCTGGCCGACCTTGCCTTTGCCAGGGACATTGTTCCGGATTCTGTCGGCGACGATCCGGTTTCCAGGGTCAGGATGCACACGCTGATCGGCGGCAAGAATGGCGCCAGACCCCTTGACCTGACGATGCCTGTCCTCATTGCTCCGATGAGCTACGGTGCCCTCTCCCGATCCGCCAAGCAGGCGGTCGCCATCGCCTCGGGCATGGCGGGGATCGCCGAGAACACCGGGGAAGGCGGCATGAGCGACGCCCAGCGCGATGCGGCAGGCCAACTCATCTTCCAGATGCTCGGAGGTCGTCTCGGCTGGAATATCCACGACATGAATCGGGCGGATGGCCTGGAGATCTACATCTCGCAGGGCGCCAAGCCGGGTTTCGGTGGTCAGCTCATGGCCAAGAAGGTGACGAAGGAACTGGCCGAGATCCGCGGCATTCCGGCCGGCATCGACCTTCGCTCGCCGTCTCGTCATCCCGACATCCTCGGTGCCGACGATCTTGTCATCAAGGTCGAGGAATTGCGCGAGGCGACAGGCTACCGTCTGCCAGTCAGCGTCAAGCTGGGAGCGGGGCGGATTCACGACGACATCAAGATTGCCGTCAAGGACGGCTTCGACTTCGTCGAGCTCGACGGCATGCAGGGCTCCACCGGCGCCGGAGGCGCCGAGGTGATGGAGTATGTCGGCATCCCGACCATCTCTGCCATCTGCGAGGCGGAACGCGCCCTTGCGTCCATCGGCCGCCGCCAGGACATCGAGATTGTCCTCATGGGCGGGCTGAGAGACGGCGTCGATGCCGTCAAGGCGATGTGCCTGGGAGCCGACGCCGTGGCGCTGGGGACCGCCGCCATCATTGCCGGCGGCTGCATCGCCTGCATGCAGTGCCATGTCGGCCAGTGCGTCACCGGCATCGCTACCCAGGATCCGGACCACGAGAAGCGCTACAAGCCCG
>JAJEBJ010000469.1 GCA_022822575.1 Alphaproteobacteria bacterium
GCCCAGCTCGGACTCAAGGCCGCCTGCGTCGACAAGCGCGCGACTCTTGGCGGCACGTGCCTCAACATCGGCTGCATTCCCTCCAAGGCCCTTCTGCAGTCATCCGAGCTCTTTGAGCAGACCGCCCACCTCAAGAACCACGGCATCCTGCCCGGTGATGTCAGTCTCGATCTTGGCGCCATGATGGCGCGCAAGGACAAGGTGGTGACGACGCTCACCAAGGGCATTGCAGCGCTTTTCAGGAAGAATGGCATCACGCATCTTTCGGGAACCGGCCGCATCGTCGATCCCCACACCGTCGATGTCGACGGCAACTCCGTCACCACGGACCACATCGTCATTGCCACGGGCTCGGACCATGCGACGCTTCCCGGCATCGGGATTGACGAGAAGCGGGTCGTGTCATCGACCGGAGCGCTTTCCCTCACCGAGGTGCCCCGAAGCATGGTCGTCATTGGCGCCGGTTTCATCGGTCTGGAAATGGGGTCGGTGTGGCGGCGTCTTGGCACCAAGGTTACGGTGGTCGAGTACCTCGACCGCATCGCCCCCGGCATGGATGGCGAGATCGCCGGGCAGTTCCAGAAACTGCTGCGGCGCCAGGGCCTCGTGTTCCGTCTTGCCAGCCAGGTGACTGCTGTGACGCCGGGCGAGGACAGCGTCGATGTCACCCTGGAACCGGCCGGGGGCGGATCGGCGGAGACCCTGACGACGGAGATCGCTCTGGTCAGCGTCGGCCGCAAGCCCTTCACCGAAGGTCTTGGGCTTGCCGACGCCGGTGTCGCCACCGACGACAAGGGGCGAATCAAGGTGGATGGCCGTTTTGCCACCAGTCAGCCGGGAATCCATGCCATCGGCGATTGCGTTGCCGGAGCCATGCTGGCTCACAAGGCCGAGGACGAGGGAATTGCCGTTGCCGAGACCCTGGCGGGCGGTGCAGGGCACGTCAATCACGACGTCATTCCGGGCGTCGTCTACACGAATCCCGAGGCGGCGTCGGTCGGCAAGACGGAGGAGGAACTGCAGGCCGCCGGTGTGGATTATGTTGCCGGACGCTTTCCCATGATCGCCAATTCCAGGGCACGCACCTACGACGAGACGGCGGGGATGGTGAAGGTCCTTGCCGACAGGTCGACCGACCGGGTGCTCGGGGTGCACATTCTCGGCACTGCTGCCGGCGAACTGATCGCCGAGGCTGCGGTCGCGATGGAGTTCGGCGCCTCGTCGGAAGACCTCGCCCGCACCTGCCATGCCCATCCAACCTTCTCCGAGGCCGTTCGCGAGGCCGCGCTCGCAGTCGACGGCCGCGCCATCCACGCCTGAGGGGGTTCAGGCCCGTGGATGGGCCTTCTGGTAGACCTCGAGGAGACCGCCGGCGTCAATGCGGGTGTAGCGCTGCGTCGTTGTCAGGCTGGCATGGCCGAGCAGTTCCTGAATGGTCCGCAGGTCCACGCCATTGCCGAGGAGGTGGGTGGCGAAGCTGTGGCGCATGGCATGGGGAGTCGCGGTTGCGGGAAGGCCGAGGCGTCCCCTCAGTTCCCGGAAGCGCTTCTGGGCCACGCCGGGATTGAGCCGGCCGCCACGGGTGCCGATGAAGAGGGGGCTTGCGGGCTCTGGCCCGTCGGGGCGATGACGCAGGTAATCCAGCAGTGCTTCCCTGACCCGGGCCAGCAAGGGCACCATGCGCGCCTTGTTCCCCTTGCCGACGATTCGCAGGGTCTCGCCACCTGTGATGTCCCTGACATCGAGAGCCAGCGCTTCTCCCAGTCTGAGCCCGCTGCCGTAGAGCAGCATCATGAGGGCGAGGTCGCGCTTGCCAATCCAGACCTTGGTTGCCGAATCCTCGGCACAAGCCAGCACGTCGGTGGCCTCGTCCATGGTCAAAGGCCGCGGCGCCGGTCGCGGTACTCTTGACGCCCGTGCGTTGTGGACCACCGGATTGGACACCAGTTCCTGGCGATCGAGGTACTGGAAGAAACTCTTCACGGCTGACAGGGCGCGGGACGTCGATGTCCTGGCGAGGCCACGTGCTGCCCGGCTGGCGAGCCATGATCGCAGGTCCCCGTGGTCAAGGGATTTCAGTGTCGAAAGGCGCGTTTCCTCACCATGGTGCTCCGCCATGAAGGCGAGGAAGTCCCTGAGGTCGCGGCGGTAGGCGAGAACGGTGTTGTGGGCGAGGCGCCGCTCGGATGCCAGTTGCTCAAGCCATGCCGCTGACAGCCCTGCCACATCGCCGGTGGCAGCACAGGGCGTGGCGGGATCCGGGTGTGTGGTCTCCTGTGCCGCTGCCATCCGGCCCCGCATGGATCAGTTCTCGCTGAGGATGGTCTGGCCCGTCTTCTTCCAGTCCGCCAGGAAGGCATCGAGGCCCTTGGAGGTCAGCGGATGCTCCACCAGTTGGCGCAGGACGCCAGGCGGAAGCGTGGCGACGTCGGCGCCGGAAAGGGCTGCCTGACGCAGGTGAGAGGGCGAGCGGATCGATGCCGCGAGGATGCGCGTGTCGAGATCGGGATAGTTGTCGTAGACCTCGCGGATCTCGTCGATGAGTTCCATTCCGTCGTGACCGATGTCATCGAGGCGGCCGACGAAGGGAGAGATGAAGGCGGCCCCCGCCTTGGCGGCAAGCAGGGCCTGGTTGACGGAAAAACACAACGTGACATTGACAGCCGTGCCGTCATCGCTCAGCGCCTTGCACGTCTTGAGCCCGTCCCAGGTCAGGGGAACCTTGACGGCGATGTTGGGGGCGAGATCGGCCAGACCCTGGCCCTCGGCCAGCATCGTTTCGAAATCGGTGGCGGTGACCTCGGCGCTCACCGGTCCGCTGACGACCGCGCAGATCTCCTTGATGACGTCCCTGAAGTGGCGGCCGGTCTTGGCGATGAGAGACGGGTTGGTGGTCACACCGTCCACCATGCCGGTAGAGGCGAGATCGCGAATCTCGTCCACGTCAGCCGTATCGACAAAGAACTGCATGCCGGCGCACCTTCACTGTTTGCCATGAACCGTAGTCCGGACGACAGGTGTTCCAACCGGTCGCCAACCTCTGGCAGAGTGTAGCGGATGGCCGACAATCACGCTACAGCCGCGGACACTGTTCAGGTCCTTCTGCCCCTGCCGGTTCCCGGACCCTATGACTACCATGTACCGGAGGATGTCGAGGCGCCCGTCGGTGCCATTGTGCGCGTCCCGCTGGGAAACAGGATCGTTACCGGCGTCGTGTGGGGGCATGAAAGTCCCGGCGTCGACTGTTCCCGCCTGCGGCCAATTGAGAGCGTGTGGAATGTGCCGCCTCTCAAGACATCACTCCTCAGGTTCGTCACCTGGGTGGCCCGCTACACGGTCAACGCCGAAGGTGCCGTTCTACGCATGGTCCTGCGATCGCGCGAAGCGCTTGAGCCACCACCCGGCCGCCGGGCATTGCGTCTGGCCGGTCAACCGCCCGAGAGAATCACTCCACAGAGACAACGTGTTCTCTCCCTGATGGCCGATGGTTCGACACGGCCGGTCTCGGATGTGGCAGCCGAAGCCGGAGTAAGCGTGGCCGTACTCAAGGGACTCGTCGAGACAGGCAGCCTCGAGGCCGTCCTCATGCCTCCGGCGCCCGTCTATGCTCCTCCCGACCCCGAAGCACCGGGGCCGAAGCTCAGGGCCGATCAGAGGACGGCGGCCGCAGGTCTTGCGGAGACGCTCGACGACAACACCTTCGCACCCACCCTTCTCGAGGGCGTGACCGGTTCGGGCAAGACGGAG
>JAJEBJ010000209.1 GCA_022822575.1 Alphaproteobacteria bacterium
CGTCCGGATCTCGACGACGTCCTCCCGGTCCCGGCTTCCCAAGGTGAATCGCCTGCGGTTGCCGCAAGCGATCCAGACGAAAGGCAGGCGTCGACGTACTGCTGCCGACCAGCTGACCCCGGCACTTGCGCCTCACACTCGGTCTGCTGTAAGCGTCCTTCTCCCGCGAGCATGCCTCCGATCGAAACGGCGTCCGGCGGCGCTACCCTCTCCAATGTTTCAACTCATCAAGAGAAACACCCGTTTCCGCGTGTTCGTGTTTGCGCAGTGCGTACTGAATGTCGCGGAGGCAGCATGCAATGTCGTCATTCCCCTGGTCGTTCTCGGCCTCACCGGATCTGCGACCCTGGTGTCGTTCGTGATCGTCCTGGAGATGGTGCCGTACTTCGTGTTTCACCTTCCCTTCGGCGCTCTCCTCGACCGGCACGACCGCAAACGACTGATGGTCCTGGCCGACCTCGGCCGTGCCCTTCTTCTTGTCCTTGTCGTCGGCGTGCACTTCCTGGACGGACCCGTTCTGACCGCCCTGTTTGCGGTTGCCGTACCCTTTGGAACCCTGTCGTCAATCTCGGACGCTGCGCGATCGGCGATGGTGCCGCAGCTCGTCGAGAAGCCCGAGCTTGAAGGTGCTTACGGATGGACGGAGGCCACCGAGTCGGTTGCCTGGATTGTCGGACCCGCCGTCGCCGGCTTCACTGTGGCGACCGTTGGTGCTGTTGAGGCGCTGTCGCTCGTATCCGCCTTGCTCGCCGCGTTCGCCCTCGCGATCCTGTTCGTGAGGATTGACGTCATGCTCCACGCGTCCTCGCGCAAGAGCACCCTTCTGCTCGACATTCGCGAAGGCCTGACGTTTTTCCTGCGTCATGCGCGCCTGCGCGCCATGCAGTTGACCTGGACCGCCTACGGCGCTGTCGGATACGGCGTTGTCATGGGGCTTGTCTACGTGGGCTCCGGTGGTGACGCCAGAGGTGCCCTTGCTGCATCCCTTGCCGTCTCGTCCTATGCCGCCGGTTCAGTCCTCGGAACGCTTTGCGCCGGCTATCTCAAGTTGCGGAGCGGGAACATCCCGGCCTGTTGCCTGATTGTATTTTCGGCCGGCGCGGTACTTGTTTCCCAGGGTGGCCTCTACTTCCTCATGTGTGGTGCCCTGCTCATTGGATTCGGCGAAGGATTCATGCTTGTGCTCTATCTCTCGGCCAGGGCGTGGCACACGCCCGACCACTTGATGGCGCGTGTCGTGAGTGCCTCCGCTTTGCTTGACAAGGGAGCGGCAATGTTGGCCGCACTGTGGATCGGGTTCTCGTTGAGCCTCGCTGGCGGCAGCGCCACGTTCCTGGTGATTGCAGGACTCGGCGTGACGCTGGCAATCCTCGCTGCAACATTTCGAGCGAAACTGGAACGCCGAACCGATCCCCACGACGCTTGACAATACCGATCGCGAGACATGCGCGGACGAGAATGACGCAACCACGTCCTTTCCGTCGTCTGCACCCCGGACCTGTCAGATTGAAGGAGCCTTGCATGGCAGGGCGTCAGGTCCTGCCGTACACAGTCGGACTTTCTTCAGTAGACTTGGAGAGGTCGGCCACAGCTTGGAGAAGCGGCGGACAGCGTGCCGGTCTCCGTCCGAATTGCATGATTGGAGAGATTCGAATGAAACCGGATAGAACCACTGGTGGCGGATGTCTTTGTGGAAACATTCGATACAGCATCGATGGGAACGTTGGTGAAGCGAACTACTGTCACTGTGCAGATTGTCGACGCGCAAATGGCAGTGCGTTCAATGTCGGTGTACGAGTTGAGAAATCAACGTTCAGTATTGACGGTCGTGCACTCTCCGCGTTCACAACGACTGGAGAAAGTGGTGGTGAGATTACACGATACTTTTGCAAGAATTGTGGATCACCTGTTTTCACGAGCTCATCCAGAAATGACAATGTAATACATGTGAAGGCGGGGTCATTCGACGACCCCGGTGTCGTTGTTGCCGGATATCAGATTTGGACAGTGTCAGAAGTTCCTTGGGCGAGGGTGTCTTCGGAGATACCATCATTTTGCAGGAACAGGTCGGAGTGAGGACGGCGAGCCAGGCGATGTGGGAGATGAACTGTGATGACTCTGTCCGGCGAGGCTGGGAGCTTGGTAGCCGAGATCGGGATGCTTCTGCTTCATGTCTCACGATCACTCTGTTCCTGGATCGCGGAAAGGACGTGCTCCTGGTCCAGGCGGCATTATGCTGCATTGCGGATCTATCGGCCGGACCGTGTGCTCAACGGCGCCGGGCCTGATGGCCGATGTTCCGAGCTGTCGTGTGGATGGAGAGCGCTGTGACGGTGCCTCCAGCTCTCCTTGAGGATGTAGAGGACCTCAGAGCCCAGTTCCGATATGGCGCAAAGACACACAGTTGTAGGAAGGAGTCGGTTACATGAGAATGCACATTCTGTCCGGAGGACGACTGCGGATGTTGAAGCACATCTATCTGCCAGATGCGGCGCCGGAAGAAGCCGTGGACCTGCCGGTTGCCTGATTCCTGTTTCGACATCCGCAGGGCAATGTGCTGTTCGATACCGGCTGGCACACAACGGTCGCCGAAAATCCTGAAGAGAGATGGGGAAATCTCGCTCGTTCAGTCGTTCCGATCATGGGAGGCGAGGAAAATGTTGTGAACGAGCTTTCCCGGATAAACCTGACACCCGCGGATATAGATGTCGTCGTGAATTCCCATCAGCATTGCGATCATTGTGGTTGCAACGAATTCTTCGTCCAGGCGACAGTCTATGTTCATGAGGACGAGTTCGAGCAGGCGCGGCGCCCGGGCATGGAGAAAATGGGATGCTTCAGCGCCGATTGGGAGCATTCGATGTCAATGATCGAAATCGCCGGGGAAGTGGATCTCTTCGATGATGGTCGCATCGTGCTTCTGCCACTTCCAGGGCATACGCCAGGACTGACTGGCGTGCTCGCTTGCCTGCCTGCCAGCGGCGCATACCTGCTGGCGTCAGACGCGGCGGCACTCAGGGAGCATCTGGATCGGGAAATCATTCCAAAGAACACCTGGAACCGGGACGTGCATACGACGTCCCAGGCCGAAATCAAGCGGATAGAAAAATCCGGAGCGGTAGTAGTATGTGGCCATGACCTTTCGCAATGGTCGGCCTTTCGAACGGCAGAGGAATACTACGACTAGAATTTGGAGCTAAATGCCGGGACAGGACGTTCATCGTGCGGGCCCGGCCCTCCTCGAAATGGTTGGGCTCAGGCTGTCCACCCCGTGTCCGCCTGTTTCGAACGCTCCTCCCGCTCAATCTGTTCCGATAGCCGAAGGCGTCCTGAGCCTGCATGGTCGCACCGGAATCGAAGGTGTGGAGAAGGGCGTGCGGGATGCCCCACCGCCAGGACCTCACAAAGTGACAGCCCATGGCATGCTGACGCTCAATCCATTCGGTCTGTGCTACGGCTGCTGTTCCCCGTCCGTGTCGATCGTGTCGCCGGATGCAGGCTCCGGGCGAACGGGAACGCGAAAGAAGAAAGCGAAGACCAAGGACAGGGCTGCGGTGATGGAAGCAGCCACAAAAACGACGTCGAGCGCTTCCCATAGTGCGACGCCAAGGGAGTCCAGCAACTCCTGCGCCAGCGCCTCGCCGTCGGCGCCGGACATTGCCAGGTCTGACGTCAATCTGTCCGCCGTGGCGGGATCTACCAGGGCCCGGGGATCGTTCTGCAATTCTTCGAACTGGCCGATGGCAAGCGCGGCCTTCACGGAGTGAGGTACGACCTCCTCCAGGCTCGAAGAGAATCGCGAAGCGAGCACGACGCCCAGTATCGCCAAGCCTACCACTCCGCCGACCGACCGGTAGAACTGCAAGGCCGACGTCGCCACTCCCACGATGGCGAACGGAACATGATTCTGCACGCCGATGGAAAGCGTCACCACAATGCCACCAAACCCAATTCCTGCGATCACAATGCAGGCCAGGCTCAGCACAACGCCGCTCGTGGCGTCCAGCGTGGAGAGAAGGAACATTCCCATTGTCATGAGCCCCGTACAGATCACTGCCTGAATCCGATACAAGCCGGTGGTTCTGGAAAGGACTTGTCCCGTCACGATCCCGCCCACAACCATGCCCAACAGCATCGGGGCGAGAAGAGCGCCGCTTTGCGTAGCCGAGAATCCAAATGCAACCTGGAACAACAGGGGAAGGAACAAGACGCTTCCATACAGACCGAAGCTGAGCAGCAACATGATGACGACGGATAGACTGAACACGGGATCCGCATAGAGCGAGAGGGGCACAATCGGAGACCTGGCCCGGGCTTCGATGGCAATGAAAGCCCCGCTCATAGCCAGTGAAAACAGCAACATGCCGAGGATGAGGGGCGATCCCCATTCGTACTGTACTCCTCCTGAGGACAGGGCGATCAACAGGGACGCGACGGCCAGCACGAGCGCGATCATGCCGATCAGATCGAGATCGCGATTCTCGGCACGGGAGACCGGCTTCGGAAATACCTTCGCAGTCAACAGAAGTACCGGAATGGCGGCCAGACCGATTACCAGGAACACCCATTGCCACGACAGCGCATCGGCAAAAAAGCCGCCGAGCACTGGCCCGACCACGAAGGACGCACCGTATACGGCGCTCAAGAGCCCATGAGATTTACCCCGTTCCGTCGGCGGAAAGAGGTCCGCGACGGATACGTAGCAGCAGGTCATGATGGTGCCTCCGCCGACGCCCTGCACCGCGCGGTAAACCACGACCTGAGTCATCGATTCACTGAAGCCCAGAAGGAACGAGCCGATGGCAAAGATCGACAGGCCCAGCAACAGAAGCAACCGGCGCCCATAAATGTCGCTCAACCTGCCAACGATCGGGAAAGCCAGCGTGACTGCGACCAGGTACGAGGTTGCAGCCCAGGTGTAGCGGTCGAAGCCGCCCAGATCGGCGATGATGAGGGGCATGGTCGTGGCGACCACGGTCTGGCTCAGAGCGCCCAGAAACATCGCCAGCACCACGCAGGTCATCGATGCCATCGCCTGTCGCTTCGGCGGTGGCGCGAAGCCGTCCTCGTCCTTGAGACCGTTGTCGTTCGGGCTGCCCTCCTGGGTACGCATGTTCGTGTTGGAACTGATGCGCTGCCTCCGTGCGCTCCGTTCTGTTCCGCTCATTGCCAGTTGACGTCCCTGAGGCTCATCCCGCAAGTGGAGCCTTCAGATTTCCATTCTGGACTGAGTATACCGGGAACGAATGCCCATCGGCGTCTCAATTCGGAGCAGGCCAAGGGATCGCCTGTTTCTGCCTTTCTGTGGAGGTGGCTGGATGCAAATATCACTCAACAGGGCCGTGACCGGCTTCGTCATCGACTCCCTCCAGTGAGGGTCAGAAGCCCCTCATCGAAGGCCGGCGGGTTCGATCCCCGCTCGGCAAGGGCGCGGCATGCCAGTCGGAAGTACGCATTGCATGTGGTGCGGCAACGCACATGGTGAAGCATACGCGGCAGGTGGCGAAGCGACGGTATCGAGCCGTGAAATGGCGGTATTCAAGGCGCGGACCGCGAGTAGCGGCGACCGTTCAACTGTTCCCCAATGAACGTCGATCGCACGAAGTACTTGTAGGTTACCAGGATGAGTCCGGTTGCCATGATGACGACCAGCGCGACCTTGATGATCCCCGGCACCGGCACATTCGCGAGAAGGAGGGGCAGCAAGATGACGAACGGCACGTGGACGATGTAGATCCAGTAGGAGGCGTCCGCCATGTAGCGCCAACGGGGGCTCGGATGGTTCATGTAGCGAAGGAACAATCCGAACAGGCCATAGGCCAGGCACCACATGGACAGCGACAGGAAAGCCACCGCCCCCAGATGAAGGCCCCCCGAAGTCCCGGTGCAGGTCCTGCCCGGATCGGGGTCACAGCCGATTTCGAAGAAGGCGAGGTAGCCGGCAGAGAACACAATTCCAGCTGAAAGAAAGCTCCATGCAGGGCGCTTGAAGCCTTCCAACACGGCACGGCGGTGGAAAACCAGCCAACCGAATGCGAAGAAAAGGCCGAATAGTCCCAGCAGGCGCAGGGGCGGGAGCGGGCCTGCGTAGTAGTCGATCGCCCACGACTGCATCGGGAACAGTATGAAGCCCGTCAGCAGCGCCAGCACCCCGATGCCTCCCCGGTGCACCGCATTCTCGAAGAGGTCAAGCAAGCGTGCTCGCGTGTCCGCAGGGATGCGGCGCGCGAGCACGTTCAGTGCGCCGGCGACCGCGTAAAGGATCATCAGGTGGTAGAGAAACCACAGATGCATGAACATGTAGCGCCATGCGCTGGGCGAGGTGATCTCC
>JAJEBJ010000105.1 GCA_022822575.1 Alphaproteobacteria bacterium
GTCTCAGCACATACTCCCGCCCGTCGAAGTCGAGAAGGTAGGTCAGATTGGCGTGACCGCCGCCAAACTGGCGAACGGTGAGCGGTCCTTTGGCTCCCTCCAGGTTAACGCGCAACCAGGGTTCGAGACGCTTGAGGTCAAGCCATTCCTCCGGCCTGACCTCCATGGTCTCGGGATCATGGAACGCCATCACCGGGCGTTCAGCAAACCTCGAAGAGACCCGCCATGCCCTGTCCCCCGCCAATGCACATGGTGACGATGACATGACGTGCCGCGCGGCGGCGACCCTCGATCAATGCGTGTCCGGTCATGCGTGCCCCTGACATGCCATAGGGGTGACCGATCGAGATCGAACCACCGTCGACGTTGAGGCGGTCGTTGTCGATCCCGAGGCGGTCCCGGCAGTAGAGCACCTGCACGGCGAATGCCTCATTGAGTTCCCAGAGATCGATGTCGTTGACGGCGAGACCGTGACGTTCAAGCAGTCTGGGCACGGCAAAGACCGGTCCGATACCCATTTCATCGGGCTCGCATCCCGCCACGGCCATCCCCCGGTAGACACCCAATGGTTCCAGGCCACGGCGTTCCGCATGACGCCGTTCCATGAGGACGAGAGCCGAGGCCCCGTCCGACAACTGGCTGGCATTGCCCGCGGTGATGGTCTTGTCCTCACCCATGACAGGCGTCAGTCCGGCCAGGCCTTCGAGTGTGGTCGAGGGACGGTTGCCCTCGTCCCGGGTGAGTGTGACCTCTTCCTCGGAAATCTCTCCTGTTTCTCGGTCCATCACGAGCTTGACCGTGGGCAGTGGCACGATCTCATCGTCAAACCGTCCTTCCCCCTGGCCGGCTGCCGTCCTCTGCTGGCTCTGCAGGGCATAGGCATCCTGTCTTTCGCGGCTGATCCCGTATCGTTCGGCCACGATGTCGGCGGTCTCGATCATGGGCATCCAGAGTTCCGGCTTGTTGTCCTCGAGCCACTCTTCCCGGGCACGATGGTGGTTCATGTGCTCGTTCTGAACCAGGCTGATCTGCTCGGCGCCACCAGCGACAGCGACATCGACGTGGTCGACGACGATGCGCTGGGCGGCGCTGCTGATGGCCTGGAGCCCGGAGCTGCAGAAGCGATTGATGGTGGCCGCCGCCGTGGTGACCGGAAGTCCCGCACGGATCGCCGAGAGTCTGGCCATGTTGTGTCCGGTGGCGCCTTCGGGAAGACCGCAGCCGATGACGACATCCTCGACTTCGTCTCCCTCCACACCGGCACGTTCGACGGCGTTGCGGATGGCATGGCCCGTCAGCGTGGCACCATGGGTGTTGTTGAAGGCACCTCTGTAGGCCTTGCCGATGGGGGTGCGGGCGGTGGAAACGATAACGGCTTCACGCATGGCGATGGTCCCTGTCATGATCCTCGAATGTGCGGCCGGCCGAGGCAAGCTCTTCCAGCAAGGGTGATGGCGTCCATTGCGGGAAGCCGAGTTCCCCGTGGTAGCGGCAGACTGCCTCGTGGATTCGATCGAGGCCGACGCCGCCGGCCCAGTGCATCGGGCCGCCCCTCCAGGCGGGGAACCCGTAACCGTTGATGTAGACAAGATCGATGTCGCTCGCTCTCAGGGCATGACCCTCGGCGAGAATGGCAGCACCGATGTTGACCAGGGGATAGAGGCAACGCTCGAGAATCTGTGCATCCGAAAGGGCAGGGGCCCCGAGATCGAAATGGCGGCGGGCGGCGTCCATCAGGTCATTGATCTCCGGGTCCGGAATCGGAGTGCGGCTGCCTTTCTCGTAAATGTAGTAGCCACGCCCGGTTTTTTGTCCGAAGCGTCCCTGTTCACACAACCGGTTGGCAATCCACGAGCCGCGGCGTTCGATGACTGTGCCGCCACCGGCATCCTTGCGCTTGCTCCAGCCGATATCGAGCCCAGCAAGGTCCATGACCGCAAGGGGGCCCATCGCCATGCCGAATTCGAACATCACGCGATCGATGCGTTCGGGCGCAATGCCCTCTTCAACCATGAGCGAGGCCTCGCCGAAGTACCCTTCGAGCATGCGGTTGCCGATGAACCCGTGGCAGACGCCGGCAACAATCGGAAGTTTGCCCATCTTGCGTGCCAGGGCCATGACCGTGGCGAGATTCTGTGCCGAGACGTTGGCGGTGCGGACCACCTCGAGCAGGCGCATGACGTTGGCCGGACTGAAGAAGTGTGTGCCCAGGACATGGCCGTGGCGGTCCGGCATGGTGGCGGCGATGTCATCGATATCGAGATAGGACGTGTTGGACGTGAGAATGGCGTCCGGCCGTGCGATACGGTCGATCTCGGCAAAGACGGCCTTCTTGACCGCCATCTCCTCGAACACGGCCTCGATGATGATGTCTGCGTCAGCGAGATCTTCCATGGCGATGGAGGGCGTGATGAGAGCCATGGCGCGATCTTGGGTTTCCTGGGTCATCCGCCCTCTCGTCACGCTGGTCGCATAGTTGCGCGAGATGACTGCGATGCCGCGTTCGAGGGCCCCGGAATCGCGCTCGACAATGGTGACGGGGATACCGGCATTGGCGAAGTTCATGGCGATCCCGCCACCCATGGTGCCGGCACCGATGACGCCCGCCGAAGCGATCTCGTGAAGCGGAGTCGCCTTGTCAATTCCTGGAACCTTGCCGGCTGCCCGCTCGGCGAAGAACACATGGCGCAGTGCCTTCGATTCGTCCGAGTGCACACATGTCTCGAAAATGCGACGCTCCTCGGCGATACCGGCGTCGAAATCGAGATTCACGGCCGCTTCGACGCACTCGATGCAGGCATAGGGAGCGCGCATGCCGCGTGCCCGACGGGCGATTTTCCTGCGCATGGCATCGAAGACGCCGGGGTCATCAAGGTCAACGGGGATGTCCCGCGTGAGCCTGTGTGGCCCCCCGGAAGCGGCCCGCTGCTCGGCGAATCGGCAGGCGCCCTCCACCAGATCATCTTCGATCAGGCTGTCGGCTATGCCGAGCTCCACGGCCTTCGGCGCCTTGACCGGGGCGCCGGAAACAATCATGTCGAGCGCCGTTGTCACTCCGGCGAGACGGGGGAGGCGTTGGGTGCCACCGGCGCCTGGTGGAAATCCCAGCTTGACCTCGGGCTGTCCAACGCGTGTCCCGGGTGAAATGACCCGGTAGTGACACGCCATCGCAACCTCCAGTCCACCGCCCAGGGCATGACCGTGAATGGCAGCGACAACCGGTTTGGAACTGGCCTCGAAGGCGCGAATCACATCGGAGAAGTTCTCTTCGCCCTCGGGCCAGGGCAGCGAGAAGTACCGGATGTCCGCCCCCGCGATGAACCCGCGACCGGCGCCGACCAGGACAACAGCGCCGACATCCCGGTCGCGTGATGCGCGGGCAATGCCTTCACAGATGCCGCGGGGTACTCCCGGACTCATGGCGTTGACCGGCGGGTTGTTGACGGTGAGAACAGCAACGGACCCGCGTTGTTCGTAATCAACCAGTGACATGTTCAACCCCCGTGAATCCCTGTCGGTCGGCGATACTGAACCAGACCGAAACCATCCCGAATTGTCTCTCAAATAATGTCATATATTCCTAAATATAAGTCCACATAATTATGTCATGTTTCATGCTTGGAAAGTTCCAGTCTGGAGATCGCCGCGCGGTGAACCTCATCGGGCCCATCGGCAAAACGCACGGTGCGTGCGTACATCCATGCGTCTGCCAGGATGGTATCCTGGGAAATGCCCATGGCGCCATGCGCCTGGATCGCGCGATCGGCCACCCGCTGGCAGAGGTTTGGGGCCACCACCTTGATGGCCGAGATTTCGCTTCGCGCCTCCCTGTTGCCGACCTTGTCCATCATGTCGGCTGCATGAAGCACGAGATGGCGCGCCATGTCGATTTCAATCCTGCTGTTGGCAATGTCCGCGCGGATGGTATCACGGCTTGCCAGGGGCCGGCCGAACGCGACCCTCTCCTTGACCCTGCGGCACATGATGGCGAGGCACCGTTCCGAGAGTCCGATCAATCGCATGCAGTGATGGATACGGCCGGGCCCGAGACGTCCCTGTGCGATTTCGAAGCCCCGGCCTTCGCCTAGCAGCAGGTTTGACGCCGGTACCTGGACATTGTCGAAGTCGACCTCCATGTGGCCGTGTGGTGCATGGTCGTTGCCGAAGACTCTCATGGGGCGGACGACCCTGACACCGGGGGTGTCCATGGGAACGAGAATCATGGATTGCTGACTGTGGCGATCGGCCTCGGGGTCGGTCTTTCCCATGACAATCAGAATTCGGCAGCGCGGGTCGCCGGCTCCGGAGATGAACCACTTGCGGCCGTGGACCCGGTACCCGTTTCCGTGACGTTCAATTCGTGTGCGGATGTTCGTGGCATCCGATGACGCCACGTCCGGTTCGGTCATGGCAAAGGCCGAGCGGATGGTGCCGGCAAGCAGCGGTTCAAGCCATTCGCGTTTCTGCTCGTCGGTTCCGTAGCGTTCCAGGACCTCCATGTTTCCGGTATCCGGCGCAGAACAGTTGAACGCCTCGGGAGCGATGGGGCTCTGTCCCATGAGTTCGCACAGGGGCGCATAGTCACGGTTCGACAGACCGTAACCCCGTTCGCTGTCGGGCAGAAACAGGTTCCACAGACCTTGCGCCTGCGCCTTCGCCTTGAGTTCTTCGATGACGGGTGGCGCCTTGGTCCAGCCGTACTCCTTCACCTGTTCCTTGTAGAGCGCCTCGGCGGGATAGACGTTCTCGTCCATGAACGCGGCCACACGCTCGAGGAGCCGTTCGACCCTGGAGGTCTGTTGAGAAGCCATGACGCTCCTTTCGATTGATCAGGCTGTGGGCAGGACATGATCGCGGAAACGTTCACGCAACTGCAGCTTCGAGACCTTTCCGGTCGCCGTGTGAGGGAGGTCGTCCACGAACACGATGTCATCCGGCATCCACCACCTTGCGATTCGTCCTTCAAGGTGGCGGCGGATGTCGCCGGAGTCCGCAGTCTGGTCCGGGCTGAGAACGATGACCAGCATCGGGCGTTCCTGCCAGCGTGGATGGGGCATGGCGATGGCCGCGGCTTCGGCGACCGCCGGATGACTCATCACCTCGTTCTCGAGATCGATCGAACTGATCCACTCGCCGCCGGACTTGATCATGTCCTTGGTGCGGTCTGTGATCTGCAGCATGCTCTCGGGGGCAAGCGTCGCAACGTCGCCCGTGCGGAACCAGCCGTCATCGGTGAAGGCCGCGGATGTTGCTGCATCGTCGTTGTAGTAGCTGTCGATGACCCAAGGGCCGCGGCATTGGAGTTCCCCCGGAGTGGTGCCGTCAGACGGCACGGGCTGGCCATCGTCATCGACGAGGCGCAATTCGACTCCGAAGACGCGTTGCTGGCGCAGTCTGTGCACGTAGCGTTCATCACCTTCTGCAGCATCGAGGGCGCTGCCCGAGGCACCGCAGGCACACACGGGACTGGTTTCCGTCATTCCCCAGCCCTGCAGGACCTCGATGCCGTACTCTTCCTCCCAGGCCTTGAACATGGAAAGCGGAGCGGCGGCGCCTCCGGTAACGAGATGGGAGACCGTGGAGAGCCTCTTGTCGGACTGGCGCAGCCAGGCGAGCAATCCCAACCAGATGGTGGGCACGCCCAGTGCCAGTGTCACGCCTTCGGACTCCATCAGTTGATGGAGGCTCTCTCCATCGAGCTTTGCACCGGGAAGGACCAGTGACGCCCCGCAGATCGGCGCCGCGTATGGCTGGCCCCAGGCCTGGACATGGAACATTGGCACCACCGGCATGAGCACGGCCTTGCGGTTGAGAGGAAAGATCCCCGGTGCCAGGACTCCCAGGGCGTGAAGGACGGTGGAGCGATGGCTGTAGAGTGATCCCTTGGGGTTGCCAGTCGTACCCGACGTGTAGCACATCGCCGCCGCGGTGTTTTCATCGAGGCATGGCCAGTCGAAGGTCTCCGGCATGTCTTGCAGGATCTCCTCGTAACAGAGCGCCCGCTTGAGCGAAGTCCGGGGCATATGCTCCCGGTCGGTCATGATGACCACGTGGCGCACGCCGGCAAATCTGTCGGCGAGTTGCTCGACGAGGGGCACGAGATCGAGATCGACAAAGATCGCCCTGTCATCGGCATGGTTGACGATGTAGTCGAGCTGTTCGGCAAACAGTCGCGGATTGATGGTGTGACAGACGGCGCCAATGCCGGAGACTCCGTAGTAGAGTTCGAAGTGCCGGTAGGTGTTCCAGGCGATGGTGGCGACGCGGTCGCCGGCGCCGATGCCGAGTTGCCCGAGGGCATGGGCCAGTCTGGCGGTTCGCCTGAATGCATCGGTGTACGTGTAACTGTGGACCGGTCCTTCCACACTACGGGAAATGATCCTGGATGCAGGGAACGCCTCGGCGGCATGGCGTAGAATGTCGATGACCAGCAAGGGCCTGTCCATCATTCTTCCGGAGAGCATCACTTTCTCCTCCCAAGTTCGGGCCGCGTCGCGCGGATCATATCAAGTGGCAGGGGTAGCGCCATCACTCTGCGTGGTAGGATGACGCAGCTTGCGACACCGGGGACATGGGGACCATGCAGGACATATTCGCGGAGGGTTTCAAGGAAGCATCGTACTGGTGGGATCTCGCGCCGCGCCCCCGGTTCGACGAGGCGGCGCCCCCTGACAGTACGGATGTCGTGGTCATCGGATCAGGCAATGTCGGACTGTCAGCGGCACTCACCCTGGCGCGAGGGGGCCGCGATGTCCTCGTCCTCGATGCCGAGGCCGCAGGTCATGGCGCCAGCACTCGCAATTCCGGTTACCTTGGCCGCACGGTGTGGTTCAAGTACGGCGACATGGTCAGGCGCATCGGCCGGGAGGCCGCCGGCAGCATTGCCCGCGAGGCGGCAACAGCCCACGACTTTGCGGCAAGCCTCATTCGCGACGAACAGATCGCCTGCTTCTACTCGAACACGGGCCGTCTCATCACCGCACCCTCGAGAAAGGTGTACGAGAAACTCGAGCGTGACCTCGACATGATGAAGGCCGACGGGGTTCCGGTGGAGGCCGACATGATTCCGCCCGACAGGCTGAAGGAAGAAGTGGCGAGTGATCTTTACCACGGTGGTCAGGTTCTGCACGGCAACGGCCTCATCCATGCCGGACTCTACCACCAGGGCCTGCTCGACCGGGCCCGCGGTCAGGGCGCGACCGTGATCGGCCATTGCCCGGTGACCGGAGTCGAACGGCAGAGTCGGGGTTTCGTCGTGTCCACACCGAAGGGCAAGGTGACAGCTCGCGACGTCATGGTGGCCACCAACGGCTACACGCCGAAGGCCCTTCCCTGGCACCGCCGCAGGATCGTGCCGGTCCAGGCTTTCAATGTCGTGACAGAGGCCATTGACCCGGTTCTCATGAAGAAGGTCCTGCCTCGGGGCCGCCCGATGATCGAGAATCGCAATTCACCATCATGGTTGCGGCCGACCGAAGACGGGACAAGGTTGCTTTTTGGCGGCACCACGGGAGAGGGGAACCCGTCTCTTCCGGACAAGGCGCGGCGGCTCCATGGGGAACTGCTGCGGATCGTGCCCGATCTCGAGGGAACGAAACTGACCCACTGCTGGAGTGGACAGGTCGCCTTTCCATTCGATTTCCTGCCCCATAACGGCTTTGCCGACGGCATCCACTATGCCATGGGCTGGTGTGCGTCCGGCGTGCCGATGGGAACATGGCTCGGACACAAGACGGCCCAACGCATTCTCGGTGACAGTGACGCGAAAACGGCGCTGACGGACAGGCCCTTCCGCACCATACCGTTCTATCGCGGCAACCCCTGGTTCCTGCCTCTCATCACCGCCTGGATGAGGCGCGCCGACCGCAAGCTGATGCGCGACTGAACATCGATCCCTTGACCATCCGGAACATTCCGCACCTCACGCCTGAATGCCGGTGTCATCCGCGCCGGAGCACAAGGAAAGGGAGCAGCAAGTCCGTGACCGCTCGTTCGGGATGTTGGTCGCAATCTTCATGTCTGGCGATCACCGCCTCGCGGGCCGTCTTGCTGGCGTCTGATATGTCTGGAATCATGGTCGCATCCATCGCCTTCTGCGAGCAGGCCTTCTCCTTCAACCTGTCAACCAATGGCGATGGCATGACAAATGGCAAAGAACGGGCATGGAAATGGCTGTAGCAGTGGTTCTCGAAGTCAAGGAGAGGCCCGGCACAGGGGATGAGGTGGTGTCATTTCCCCAAGAGCAAGGCCCCCCGATACTCCCATCTTGTCCGACCACAGTGGGATGCCGGCTCTTCCAACCCGGAACCTGGCCCTGCGTCACACGCGTCGGGATCAGCAAATGAAGGAATCGATGGACGGATGTGACGAAGTCAGCGCCTCGCCCCCCGATCTGATGGAGGGAGAGCCGGATGTGGGAACCGGTGCCCATGTCGCCGAAGACTTGCAGATGTCACGCGAGCACATGCTCGACCTCGGGCGAAAGGTGCTCGATCTCGTGGTGCAGAGGATCGAGAGCCTACCCGGAGAGAATGCCTGGGAGGGTGAGTTTCGCCAGGTACTCGAAGAGCAGTTGATGGAGGACGCGCCCGAGGAAGGCAGGCCGGCACCGGATGTCATCGAGCAGGTCGCGAGCGAGGTTCTTCCTTTGGCGATCCGCCTGGATCACCCACGCTGTTTCGGGTTTGTGCCATCATCGCCCACCTGGCCCGGCATACTGGCCGACTTCATGGCTGCCGGCCATCACATCAACCAGTGCACCTGGCTGGTCGCCAGCGGCCCGAGCCAGCTGGAACTGGTCGTCATGGACTGGTTCAGGCAATGGATCGGCTATCCGGAGGGCGCGGGCGGGCTCTTCACCAGCGGTGGCTCGACGGCCAGCGTCGATGCCTTCGTCGCGGCGCGCGAATCGGCGGGCCACCCCGAACGAGCGACCGTCTACATGAGCGATCAAAGCCACAGCGCGCTCCCCCGCGCGGCAAGAATCGTGGGCATCCGGCGCGAGTGCATCCGCATGGTTCCAAGCGATGAACTCTTCCGTATGGACATGGATGCGCTCGCTCGCGCTGTGGCCAACGATCGCGACTCCGGTCTTGCCCCCATCCTGGTTGCTGCCAACGCCGGTACCGCCAGCACAGGGTCCATCGACCGGCTCGAGGAGTTGGCCGACTTCTGCGCGGTGGAGGGATTGTGGCTGCATGTCGACGCCGCGTACGGTGGCTTCGCCGTGGTGACCGAGCGGGGCAAACGACGCTTGCGCGGTATCGAACGTGCGGATTCTGTCGGACTCGACGCACACAAGTGGTTCTTTCAGCCCTATGAGGCCGGTTGCCTGCTGGTGAAGGACGAGAACACGCTCAAGAACGCCTTCACGATGGGAACCGATGTCCTTCAGGACACGGTATGGGGAGCGAATCACCCCAATTTCTCGGATCTCGGCCTGCAGCTGAGCCGATCGGTTCGCGCCCTGAAAGTCTGGATGTCGGTTCAGACCTTTGGAATGGCGGCGTTCCGGCGTGCCATCGCCAAGGGGATGGAACTGTCCGAGCGGGCAGAGACATATGTCCGCGAGAGTCCGATCCTGGAAGCCATGAACGTGGTCACCTTGGGGATTGTGTGCTTCCGGATCAATCCGGCGGATGACGAACTCGACGAAGCGGTGCTGGACAAGGTCAACAGGACCGTGCTCGCCCGCATGTTCTGGGATGATCCCGCGTTCATGTCGTCCACGATGCTGCACGGAGTGTTCGCGCTCAGGATGTGTATCATCAACCATTCCACGACCTGGGACGACGTGCGAGAGACCCTGGAAGCCGTCGAACGCTTTGGGAATGAGACGTTGATGAAGGGTGATGCGCTCGTGTGATGGCACGGAGTGCCATCCACCCATCTCCCCTTGCTCCGGTGAATCGATGACTCGCGCGGTGTTGCGCTCACGACCGGATACGTCGTGGGCTGCAGGTCAGCAAAGTGCCGGCGATGTTGCCGATACGGCTGTTGGAGGCGGTGAGGGAGCGCGTTATGTGGGCTTTGAGGCGCGGTTTGGCGCAGGTGGCCTGGTATGTGAACAGATCTCGGATGCATTCTCTATTGTCTGAGTGAGGCGATCTGGGCGTAGACGACACCGGCCAGAATGATGAGGCCACCGACGATCTGTGCGGGTAGCGGTACGGCGCCGAACCAGGCGGCGAGGCCAATGGCCGCGACCGGCACCAGGTTGCCCCACAGGGCCATGGGTGTCACGCCCAGCCTGTTGACTCCGACATGCCACATGAGGTTGCCGAGCGCGATCGGGACCACGCCGATGGCGACGGCGAGAGAGATTGTCGTGTCGTTGAGCGGCGCGTGCAGGGTCACGAGGCCGGATGCCCAGGCAATGAACACCACGACTGTGAGAAGGGCGCTTCCCGGCAGGATGGTGTAGGCGGCGATCTCCGTCTGGCTGAATCCCTTGAGCCATCGTTGTGCGGCGATCGAGTGCCACGTCCAGGTGACGAGGGCGAGAAGCATGAACCCTTCGCCACCCGTCATGCTCGCGGTCTGGAATTCGTGGGCCTTGACGACGAGTCCGCCAATCACCGCCAGGGTGATACCGATAATAGTGCCCCGGGCAGGGCGAATGGCAAAGAACACCCGGGCCACGACCGCCGCGATGAGGGGCGCCATGGCATAGACGATGGCAACCGCAACCGATCCGGCCGAGAAGACGGCCAGCGTGGTTAACAACGAGGCGCAGAACGGGCCGGCGAACCCGAGGATGGTCATGCGCCGCCAGGGGAGCGCGCGATGGATCGGGAATCGCCCTTTTCGCACCCACAACAACGTGACGAGAAGAGTGGCTCCAATGACCTGGCGCGACAGGGTCGTCGAGAAAATGTCCCAGTGCCCCAGCAGCTGTTCGATCAGGGGAAAGTTCAAGCCCCAGGCAACGACGAGGACGAGTGCAGCTCCGTTTCCGGAGAGCAGTGCGTTGCGGGTGGGGGAGGGCGCCTGCGGCGCGCTCAATCAGGAAGAGCCCGCGCCGGGCGCCACCAGGACCCTGTCGCGCTTCACGTGATCCACCGAATCGAGTGTTCGCGCATAGAGGTGACCGGCGTGAACTGCTGCGGCGATGGTCTGCGGCGCTTCGCAATCGCCGATGCGCCGGACGCTCTTCAGTCCGGCGTCAGCGTGCTCCGCCTGCCGCGCCATGACCGACCTCCACAGCTCCTCCACTGGTTCGCGGGAGGTGACGACGACAATGTTCCTGCAGGGAATCGTGACATCCGCTGATCCGGATGCGTGGGCAAGAACCGCTTCGCTGCCATCAAAACCCCGCAGCAGGCGTGACGTCCAGGTCACGACGCCAATCTCGATGAGACGTGCCTCGATACGTCCCTGATCGAGAGTGTGCGTGCATAGGGGGGACACCATGCCGGCACTGGTGGCGACAACGACATCGAAGCCGCGTTCGACCAGCGTCTCGGCAATGACGCCACCCATGTAGAAATGATCGTCGTCGTAGACCAGCACCGGACCGTCGATGGGGGTTGCCTCCATGACGTCGTCGGGCGTGAGGACTCCGTCGAGGTCATGTCCCTCGAATGGGGTGAAACTGGAACGCCCCGTCCCGTCGCGCCGCCACGTCGAGCCGGTGGCGATGCACACATGCCCGAAGCCGAACTCCAGGACCTGATCGGCGTTCAGTCTGCTCGATCTGTAGATCTCCACATTGGCGAGTTTGGCGATCTGGCCCACTCTCCAGTCCCTGACACGCGACCATGTTGAAAGGCCCTTCAGGGTTGCCTCCCGGGTCACTCGCCCTCCGAGTTCGGTGGTGGCCTCGGCCAGTGCCACCTGGTACCCCCGGCGCCCGGCGGCGAGAGCGGCCTCGAGCCCGGCGGGGCCGGCCCCGACCACGAGCACTTTCTCATCTGACGAGGCCCGGGTCATGATCTCGGGATGCCAACCTCGTCGCCACTCCTCGCCCATGGTCGGATTCTGCGTGCATCTCAGCGGTACGCCCAGACCGTTGCTGAGGATGCAGATGTTGCAGCCAATGCACTCGCGGATGTCGTCAAGCCGACCGTCACGGATCTTGGCCGGAAGAAAGGGGTCGGCGATGGATGGCCGTGCCGCGCCAATGAGATCCATGAGTCCCTTGTTGATGATCGAGACCATGCGATCCGGCGACGTGTAGCGGCCCACCGCCACGACCGGCTTGGTAGTCACCTGCTTGACGAAGGCGATGTAGTCTTCCTGGGCCCCCTCTTCGGCGAAGCGAGCGGTGCGGGCATCGGCCGGGAAATTCGCAATGTTGACATCCCAGAGGTCCGGAAGCTCGGCCACGTACTCGACGAGGTCCCGTCCTTCGCCGTCGCATGTAATGCCCATGTCGGTATCAAGGTTGTCGACGGCAAAGCGGAGCACGACACCGCAACGGTCTCCAACAGCTTCCCCGGTCTCTTCCAGCAGTTCCCGGATCAACCGTGCCCGATTCTCGAAGCTGCCCCCGTACTCATCTCCGCGCTGGTTCTGGACGGGGGACAGGAACTGGGCCGGAAGATAGCCGTGCGCCGCATAGACGTAGACAAGATCAAAGCCCGCTTCCCGGGCACGAAGGGCCGACAGCTTGTGCAGACGACGGAATTCCCGGATATCGGCCTTGTCCATGGCCCTGGTCTGCGTGAAGCCATGCCACACCGGCATGGACATCGGGGCCGCCGGAATGGCCCGGGTCAGGCCGTTGTTGGTGGCATAGCCGCCGTGCCACAGCTCGACACCGGCAAGCGACCCGTGCCGATGTACGGCCTCGACCATGGTGGCCTGGACGCTGATGTCGTCGTCATCCCACAGGGTGCAGTAATGGTGACCGAAATCATCCGATGAAGGATCGATGGAACAGTACTCGGTGCACACGACACCCCAACCGCCCTCGGCCTTGATTCCGCGCATGGCATTGAGAGTTTGCGGGAGAGCAAAGCCCATGCCCGAACAGTGTGGCACCTGATAGAATCTGTTGGGAGCCGTGACCGGTCCGATGCGAATGGGTTCGAACAGGATGTCGTAGCGCGGATCGCGTGCCATGATTTCCAAATCTCCCGGTCCGACAGCAGCGTACATCCTGGCGCCTTTGCTGTCAGCGGCCCGACTCACTGATCGCCGGGCGCCCGCAGCATGTGGATAGCCCCGCACCCTGATTGATCCCGTTGAAGGGTTGAGCGGCGCCACCAATCGAATGAACTCAATGCTGGGTGACTTCGGAAGCGAGGCGATGGAGACGATGACAGACAAGAGCAAGTCCGTGTAGAGGTCTACGACAGTTCCTTGCGTCTATCGCGAACAACATCGAACAAAGGGCTGTGAAACAATGGCTTCATCGGATGTCATCGATCTGCTTAGCGCGCTTGTCAGGCAGGACACGCGCGATCCTCCGGGAAAAGAGATCGGGATCGCCTCGCTGGTGCACGAACGGTTGCGTGACGCGGGCCTCGAGTCCGTGCTTGACGAGTTCGCGCCCGGACGCGCCAATGTCGTGGCAAGGATCAGGGGCAGGGGATCAAGACCGGCGATCGTCTTCTCGGCCCACTTCGACACCGTGCCCCTTGGCAACGAGGCCTGGACCCGCGATCCCTTCGGCGCCGAGATTGTCGACGGGGCACTCTACGGTCGAGGCGCGGCCGACATGAAGGGCGGCATGGCCGCCATGATCGTTGCCGCCGAGTGCCTGTGCCGCGAACCCGGATGCCTGGCGGGGGACCTTGTCCTTGCCCTGACAGCTGGAGAGAGTTCGAACTGTCTCGGCGCCCGTAGGTTGGCGGAAACCAGTGCGCTGAAAGGTGCGGGTGCGCTGCTTGTCAGCGAGCCTACGTCCATGGACGTTCTGTTGGCGGAGAAAGGGGCCCTCTGGTTGCGCCTGATCGCTCACGGGAGATCCGGACACCCCTCTGGAGGAGCCGACGGCAGCCAGAGCGCCATCGAGCGCATGATGGACGCGCTTGCCTGTCTGAGGGGTTTCGATTTCCATGCCCGAACGCACCCGCTGCTGGGTTCTCCGACCGTGTCAGTGGGACGCATCGAGGGCGGTACCGTGGTCAATCTGACGCCGGACAGGTGCGAAGCCGAGATCGATGTGCGCACATTGCCAGGCATGGATCCGGAGGCAATCGAGAACAACCTGCTTTCCTGCCTCGGCCAGGATCTCGAGATCGAGCGCATCGACTACAAGCCGCCCGTCGAGACGCCTGCCGATCACCCCTTCGCAAGAATCTGCTTCGAGACGGTGACAGCCGGGCAGGGGTCCCCGGCGGTTCCCGGCGGAGCCTCCTACTACAGCGATGCAGCGGTCCTGGCGCCGGCGTTCAATCTTCCCATGGTCATCATCGGACCGGGCAGGCTCGGAATGAGCGGCCAGACCGACGAGCATGTCATGACGGCGGATGTGATCAGAGCGGCCGGTCTCTACCGCAGGATTGCCCTGGCCTGGCTCGAGGCCTGACCTCTACCAGAGCGCTCCAGCGGATACGGTGATGTC
>JAJEBJ010000044.1 GCA_022822575.1 Alphaproteobacteria bacterium
GTTGGCACCATGGCGGCGCTCGCACTGGCTCGAATCCGCCCGCGCAGGGCCAATGCTGCCATCGTTGCGCTGTGCCTGCCGATCATGCTGCCGCCGCTGGTCATTGGCATAGCCTGCCTTTCATTCTTCGTCAGCGTAGGACTGAAGCTCAGTCTGTTCACCGTCATTCTGGGTCATCTGATCATTACTCAGCCATTTGTTGTTCTCGTCGTCTATGCGCGCATGCTTGGCTTCGACTATGCCGCACTCGAGAGTGCCCGGGACCTTGGCGCCTCCCCAATGCAGGCCTTCCTGACTATTACGATGCCTATCATTCAGCCCAATGTGATCGGCGCCGCATTGATCGCCGTGGCACTGTCGCTGGATGATTTTGTCATAACATTTTTCACGATTGGCAGCGGCAACACCCTGCCAACATTGGTGTGGGGCATGCTGCGAACGACGCTCAATCCCACGGTCAACGCCATGGGGACCATTCTGCTCGCCATGACCCTCGGCTCGACCCTGATTGCCCTTTGGGTCACCCGATATCGCGGATGACGTCACTGTGATAGGTCCCCGCCGTCATCACAGATCGCCGCGTTGGAACACGTTGTCTCGCGAGCCGGGGGAGCCGATGAGTCCCGACTGATCAGGTGAGCCCGACGCGAGAATGTGCTATACTCTCTGTCGAGTAATGTGAAGAGAACTAGGAGAAGCAGAAATGAACCAAGACACCGTAGCAATGGAGGATATCAACCTTCTGGTCCGCCGGCATCAGGGATTCGCAACACGGCGGGGATTCATGCAATTTGGCCTCGGGGGATTTGCGGCCCTAGCCGTCAGTTCCTCGGGCATTCGACAAGCCTTGGCTGAGACCACAGTCAAGATGATGGGTTGGCAGGGCTACGACGAACCGTTTTATGTCGGCGATTACATCAAGAACAATGACATCGTTGCTGACATGACTTACATCGGCAGCATTGAGGACATCTTGATCAAGCTGATGGCGGGCGGACTGGGAGACTACGGTCTGGTCATGCCAAACTGGGCCTACATTCCATCATTCGTCGAATCGGAAGTTCTGCAACCCGTCGATGTGAGCCGTTTGACGAACTATCAAAACATCATACCTTACTTTCGCGATCACCCGGCGTTGATCTACAACGACAAGCAGTGGGGCGTTCCCTTTACCTGGGGCGGCCTGCCGATGATGTATACGCCGTCAGAGGTCGAGAAACCAACCTCGTGGATGGACTGCTTCAACCCGGCGTACAAAGGCCGTATAGCGATGCACCATGATCCGCTCGGCATCATGGAAATCTGGGCCAACGTGGTTACCGGCAAGCGGGCGCAATCCACGATGATTACCCATGCCGAGCTCAAGGAAACGATAGATGTACTGATTGACATGAAGAGAAACTACGCACGAGCCTTCTTCATGAGCATCGGCGAGGCGATCGACGCATTTTCTCGTGGCGAAGTAGTCATCTCCGCTATTGGCTGGGAGCCGATGAAGCTCTGGTGCAACGAGAAGGGTGGCGCCCAAATCGACTATGTCTATCCCGATGAGGGAACACTCGGCTTCTTCGACGAGGCCTGCATCCCGGTCGATGCGCCCGATATCGACGTTGTCTACGGCCTCCTCGACCATCTCATCAGCGTGGACGGCCAGGTGCCTGTGGGCGATGCCATATTCCAGGGCGTGGTTGTCGCTGATGCGGTGCCGAAACTGTCCGATGCGGCTCGTGATCTCTATCCATATGACGACATTCAGGGGTTCTCGGACAAGGCCATCATGTTCCCATTCCCGCCGACGGAAGCGGATGGAGAGCATGCGACCTACGACGACTGGCTCGAGGAGTACGAGCGACTTCTGAAGGCATGAGCCAAGGCTCGAATATCCGCGCGGACCAGGGTCAACCTCTGGTCCGCTTGCGGAATCTCTCGATGAATTTCGGTTCCGTTGCCGCGGTTCGCGGAATCAATCTCGATGTCCTTTCCCGTGACTTTCTCGCCATACTGGGACCATCAGGATGCGGCAAGACGACATTGCTGCGCATGATCGGCGGCTTTATCGAGCCCAGCAGCGGAACAATCGAAATCGATGGCGCTGACGTAACGCGCCTTGGACCGGAAAGAAGACCGACCAACATGGTCTTTCAAGGCTATGGCCTGTTTCCTCACATGAGCGTGCGACAGAATGTCGGCTACGGTCTCAGGATCGCCAAGGTGCCTCAGGACGAAACCGATGCCCGCGTGGCGGAAGTTCTGGATCTGGTCCGTCTGCGCGATCTCGCGGAGCGCGGGGTCGAGCAGCTCTCGGGCGGTCAGCAGCAACGCGTTGCGCTTGCCCGTGCTCTCGTCATGCGCCCCAAGGTCCTGCTCCTTGATGAACCGCTGGCGGCCCTTGACCTGAAACTTCGCCAGGCAATGCAGGAGGAGCTGAGGCGGATTCGTCACGAAGTGGGGGGTACGTTTGTGTTCGTGACTCACGATCAGGGAGAGGCTCTCGGGCTCGCCAATCGGATTGCCGTGATGGAGGCGGGGTGTGTTGTGCAGGAAGGCAGCCCGCAGGAGATCTATACGCAGCCCAGCACACGCTTTGTTTCGACCTTCATCGGCGAGGCCAATCTGTTCCCCGGCGAGTGCCGGGGTGGGCAGATCACGCTGCGCTCGGGTGGCACGTTCGATGCTCCGGGATCCGATGCCCGGGTGCTCGTGGTGGTGCGGCCGGAAGACATGCACATTGGCGCGAACGCAACAGACTCCGACATCGTCATGCAGGGAGTTCTCTATGACATCGTCTACCTTGGCGCATTCGTGCGATACCAGGTGCGGCTCCACGATGGTCAGAACGTCATGATTCACAGTATTGACCGAACGCTTCAGGACACCCTGTTTCCGGGTGCAGAGATCAGTTTCGGATGGTCGTCAACCATTCACAGGATCATTCCGGATGACTGATCGCGTGCCTCCCGCGATCGCTTCAAATGATCCTGACTTCGCGTGGATACTCTGTCAGAAACTCGAACCCGTCTTCCGTAACGATCACCGAATCTCTGAATTGGACAAGAGCAGGAAGATCATGACACGACGCGTGAATATCGGGGAGGCGAAAACCCAGCTTTCCGCGCTGTTGGCCAAGGTGGAAGCGGGTGAGGATCTGGTGATCTGCCGGGGCTCAATGCCGATCGCCCACGTGACAGGGGTCACCGAAGAGAGTCAGCATGCCGCGCTCGTTGCAACGATGCGCCGGGATCGGGCCAATCAGAAACCGGTGACCACCGCCGAAATCCTGTCTTGGCGCCATGGGTGACACGGCGACCGCAACAGGGTTCGAAGAGTCAACAGGTATGCAGTCCTCCAGTCTCATCGGTCGTCGGATGACTGAAACATCGTTCAGACGCCAGAGGACAGAGACACGTCCGGTGGATTGATGACACGAGAATCGGAAACGCCTGTCGATTGGGACGCTGACGGGATTGACCGCCTGGCGCACACTGGGTCATGACTAGGCTCTATCACGATGCGATGTACGACCCCGCGCGCCCGCTGGACAGCTACTGGGAGGCGAGCGCCGGTGAGCCCGTGGCCGACTGCGATCCGGTCGAGGGCGACATCGACTGCGACGTCGCCGTTGTCGGCGGCGGCTTCACCGGCCTCTCGGCGGCTCTCCACCTCGCCCGCGACGAACAGATCGGAGTCAGGGTCATCGAGGCTGTCGCGCCAGGCTGGGGCGCTTCAGGCCGCAACGGCGGGCATTGCTGCTTCGGCGGCGCCGGTCTCGACCCCACCGAAATCGAGGACCGGTTCGGCGAGGAAACGGCTCGGTGGAACATCGCCGTCCAGCGCGAGGCGATCGACCTCGTCCACGATCTCGCGACCGCCAACGAACTCGATATCGACATGCAGGGTCGGGGCGAACTCTGCGTCGCGCACAACGCCAAGGCGCTGGCCGAGCTTCGGGAGGAAACCGCCATGTGGAAGCGCCTGGGCGGATTCGACTGCGAAATGCTGAGCGAGGGCGCCATGCGGGAGCGCATGTTCGATGCCCCCAATATCTCGGGCGGGATGCTCTTTCCCTTCGGCTTTGGCCTCCATCCCCTGAAGTATGCCCGGGGCCTCGCTCGGATTGCCCAGAGACAGGGCGTCAGAATTCATGGCAATAGCCCGGTCCTGGGATGGCGGCGAGAGAACGGCCTGCACAGGCTGGAGACCCTCCGTGGCTCAGTGGTGGCACGCAAGGTTCTGATCGCAACCAACGGGTTCACCCGCGACGGCCTCCATCGGGCCGTGGACGGCTGCCTGCTGCCGGCAATCTCCGAGATCGTCGCCACGCGACCGCTGACCGACGCCGAGCTCGCGCGCCACCGCTTCCAGGCCAGCGTGCCGCTCTACGACAAGAGGCCCTTGTTCGCCTACTTTCGCGTCTTGCCGGACAGACGCATCCACATGGGCGGGGCCGGCGGCACGACCGGCAGTCCCGCATCGAAGAAGCGCTGGCGTTCCTTCCTGACCCGGCGCATCGCGGAAGTCTGGCCGGAATGGCGAGATGTGGAGGTCGAGTGTTGCTGGCGCGGCTTCGTCTGCCTGTCGCGCGACAGGCTGACCCACGTCGGTGCGGTTCCGGACGATCCCGGTGTCTTCTACAGTCTGGCCTATCACGGCAACGGAGTGGCCATGGCGACATGGTCCGGCCGGGCTGTGGCGGGCTTGATCTCGGGCCGTCCCAACCGTGCTCTGCCGGCGACCATGACCCAGCCGCTCAAACCCTTCCCGTTTCCGGCCTTCCGCAAACTCGCGCTCTACCGCCGATACGGCGGAGGGATGCTGCGGAGCATGCTCGCTCGCGGTTGATCCCGACCTGTTGCCGCCCCGCTTTCCATTCAACGGTCGGCCTGACAACACATGCCGCATTCACATCGTTGCGCCGCGATGCGCGGATGTGCTGCAACCCAATGCACTACAACAACACGCCGTCCGCCCGGCGCGCCTGTTGAACGACGACGAGGGGGCGGTCGGCAAAACCGACAGGCCAATCAGGCGAAGCGCGGCAGAACGATGTGAGGATCGGTCGTCGGCTGCCGTCGATACGCACCAATGCAGACGCACAGAGTTTCGATGTGTGCCAGGCATCCACGACGACCTCGAATCCACCGTAGATCATGCGCTTGCCGTCAAACGGCATCAGGGTCGTGGCCTGGTTCATTCGACTATCGGACATGATCTTTGACATGACCTCGTTCCGGATATCCCTGGACGGCCACATGATCCACGAGAAGCAGACGGTCTCGTCCGCCCGGGATTTCACGGCCATGGGACAGGACGTCACCACGCCGTCCGGCACGTCGTCGCCCCAGCACTCGATCACCGCAAGCGAGCCGTGTTCCTTGAACACCTCCGCTGCCACTTCAGCATGATCACGAAACGCCGCCATGTTCGCGGTCGGCGACATGCGGCAACCATCCCGTCCACATAGCGCATGTCCTGCTCCTCCCGGCGCGGCGACCATGATGCCGTGAACCGACACTGCAGGTTGGCAGAACCTTCGCTAGGCGCAACCATCTCGCTTGTCGCTGCCGTGATCGTCGCCGGTTCGCGCCGGAAAATCGACTTGCGGCGGCGCTTGTCGGTGCATGCCTTCCGTCGATAGACTGCCGGCTGGCGCGGGTGATGATGGGGCAGCGATGGCGGACTTACCGGGAACCGCACGGGTGGTGATCATCGGCGGGGGCGCCGTGGGAGCCTCGTGCCTCTATCACCTGGCGCGCGCCGGCTGGACCGACTGCGTGCTGCTGGAGAAGAACGAACTCACTGCCGGCTCGACCTGGCATGCCGCCGGCAACGTGCCGACCTTCTCGGCCAGCTGGTCGGTCATGAACATGCAGCGCTACTCGGCCGAACTCTACCGCGGCCTCGCCGAGGCGGTCGACTACCCGATGAACTATCACGTGACGGGATCGATCCGCCTGGCGCATTCCGAGAACCGCATGCTGGAGTTCGAGAGGGTGGTCGGCATGGGCCGCTACCAGGGCATGGATGTCAGGACCTGCACGAACGACGAACTGAAGGAACTCTATCCCTATCTCGAGACCCACGATCTCGCCGGCGGTCTCTATGACCCTTATGACGGCGACATCGATCCGGCCCAGCTGACCCAAGCCCTCGCCAAGGGCGCGCGGGATCTTGGCGCCACCGTCGTGCGGTTCTGCCCGGTCACCGGGGTGCGGCGCGAGAGTGACTGGGTGGTGGAAACCACGCACGGCGACATCCGCTGCCAGTACGTGGTGAACGCCGCCGGCTATCGCGCTGGAGAGGTCGGCGCCATGTTCGGCCGCGAGGTGCCGGCGGTCGCCATGGCGCACCAGTACATGCTCACCGGGGACATCCCCGAACTGAAGGCCTACACGGAACGGACGGGGCGCAAGCTTCCCCTGTTGCGTGATGTCGACAGCAGCTACTACCTTCGCCAGGAGAAGTCCGGCCTCAATCTCGGCCCCTACGAGAGGGGCTGCCGGGCCCACTGGATCAGCGACGACGATCCCATGCCCGAGGATTTCTCCTTCATGCTCTACCCCGAGGACCTCGAACGCCTCGAGTGGTACATCGAGGACGCCATGGCGCGGGTGCCGCTGCTCGCCGAGGGTGGCGTCAGCCGGACCATCAACGGACCGATCCCCTATGCGCCGGACGGTAATCCCCTGATCGGTCCGATGCCGGGCGTGCCGGACGCCTTCGAGGCCTGCGTCTTCACCTTCGGCATCGCCCAGGCGGGCGGCGCCGGCAAGGTGCTCGCCGAGTGGGTGATCGAGGGCGCCACCGAATGGGACATGTGGTCCTGCGACCCGCGCCGTTTCACCGACTACGCGGACCGGGACCACGCCATCGCCAAGGGCATCGAGGTCTACGGCCACGAGTACGCCATGCACTTCCCGCATCACGCCTGGCCCGCCGGACGCGACAAGCGCCTCTCGCCGGTCCACGACAGGATCCGGGCCATGGGCGGCCAGATGGGCGCCTATGGCGGATGGGAGCGCGCCAACTGGTTTGCCCTTCCCGGCGACGACACGTCCGAGGAGGCGACACAGACCTGGGAGCGCGATGGTCCGTGGTTTCCGCGGATCCGCGAGGAATGCCTCGCCGTGCGTGACGCGGTGGGCGTTCTCGATCTCGCAGGCTTCTCCTGGTTCCACCTGAAGGGCGACGGGGCGAGGGACTGGCTGCGGTCGATGATCACGGGCGGCGTGCCGCGTGTCGGGCGCCTGGGACTGGGCTATTTCGCTGACGATGCCGGGCGGATCATCACCGAACTCTCGATCATCCGTCTCGACGAGAACGAGATGTTCCTCATCAGTGCGGGCGCCGCGCAGTGGCACGACCGCGACTGGCTGGTGAAGCACCTGCCGGCACGATCGTCCGTGACGCTGGAGAACCAGACGGGCCGGCGGTGCTGCCAGATCGTCTCCGGCCCCCATGCCCGCGCCCTGATCGGCGATCTCTGCGATGCCGACCTCGCCCTGCCGTGGCTCACCTGGCAGGAGACGACGATAGCCGGCGCCCGCGTGCTGCTGATCCGGGTTTCCTATGCCGGCGCCCTGGGCTGGGAGATTCACAGCGACGCCGCCGACACGCCCGCCGTCTACGACGCGCTGCTCGAGGCCGGAGGGCGCCACGGTCTGAGACCCTTCGGCATGTTCGCCCTCAACAGCCTGCGCCTGGAGAAGGGCTACCGTGCATGGAAGGCGGACCTGTCGACGGACTACACCATCCTCGAGGGCGGCCTCGAGCGCTTCGTGAAGTGGGACAAGGACTCCTTCAAGGGCAAGGCGGCCCTGGAAAACCAGCGCCAGCAGGGGGTGACGAAACGGTTCGCCACCATGACCGTCGAGGCGGGCGCCTATGATGCCCCCTACATGTCCACCATCTGGAAGGACGACGCCATGGTCGGAGAAACCACCTCCGGCGGCTGGGGGCACCGGATCGGGAAGTCCATCGCGCTCGGCATGGTGAGACGCGACTGCGCCGAACCCGGTACCCGCCTGGAAATCGAGATGTACGGACGCCGCTACCCGGCCACCGTGGAGCCCGATCAACCTCTCTTCGATCCCGACAACCTCTCGCTGAA
>JAJEBJ010000259.1 GCA_022822575.1 Alphaproteobacteria bacterium
TCCTTCTGTTTCTGCAGCAACACGATATCGAATTGGTCGATACCCGGTTCAGCTACAGCGTGAAGTATCATGGTGACATCTACGCGCACGACTACGACTCTGCACTTCGCAGGGAACTGCAGCCTGAAATCGCAAAGTTCCAGACACTGCTCCGATTCATGAAGCGCATCGGCTGGTTCAACCGGACCAGATCGAGATTTCTCAATGCCCGCAATCCATTCAACTACGTCAGCATGGGCATGGTCCTCAATTTCAGCGTATTTTCCGGAGATTTCAGATACAGGCGACTCCGATGCGGACCTGGGATCAGGGAACACGGCGCAAGTATGTGGAAATGACAGCAGCCTTCTCTGACAGAATCTGGCTCGACCGGCCAGTCAGAAAGATCCGTCGAAGCGCATCCGGCGTTGAGGTGGAAGATGGCGGCGGGACCAGGCACGCGTTCGATGATGTCATTGTCGCGTGCAACGCCAACCAGACACTGATGATTCTTGATCGACCAACCTTCATGAAGAGGTGGCTTCTGTCTTCAGTGCGATACGAGAGCGAGTTGCACAATCACACGGTCGTGCACTCCGACGCTTCCGTTCTTCCCGACGACGAGGTCAGGCCTCTTGCCACCAGGAGCAATCACATCGGGCAGTACGGCGCCCGGTCGGACAATTGCGGAGTCACGCACATCATGCACAACCGGCAGCCCTTGGCGAAGCGGTCGGCAAGGCCGTGCCTTGTGACCGGCAATACTGTCAGCCGCATTGACGAGCACAAGATCGTCAAGAGGTGGTGGTTCCGGCACATCGTGCACGACGTGCGCCATGTTGCCGTGCTGATTCACCTGTTCCGTCTTGTCCAGGGCAGGCGGCGGACCTGGTACTGTGGCGCCCATAAGCTGATCAACAGCCAGGAAACCTGTTTCGTCACCAGGCTGGCAGCGGCACGGCAGTTGGGAGCGGACTATCCGTTCAAGGATCCCGAGGCGAGGAAATGGTTCAGCTTCTGCGGGCGCATGATGTTCGGCTGGCGCTTCAGGAAGGCATGATACGGGAAACTCCTGAGGCAGACGGCACGCGCCGCTGCATGCGGGGAAGGCGTTGATGGTCGGGATCCGTCCCCACGATGTGCCATCAACATGACTCCGGAAGCATGCATGTCGCTCTTCGTGAGCCGGCCGCTGGCTGACCATTCCGGTTTCACGGGTTGTCACGGCGGCTCTCTGAGTGACACTGTTCCAAGGCGGATCCAGGAGACCGCCGGGTGTACGATTTCACATGAGGGCAGGGTTGCGAGTCTTCTGCTCAGTGTGGGCTGTCTCCCGAAGACACGCGGGCAACAGACAAGGGGGAAATCGTCGATTGCCTGCGCACGATTGCGGCTGAAGCGCGGAAAGTGTATTCGCCCATCATCGACCAACTGAGCAGAAAGCTCGTTGCCAATCGTTCCGTCCGGGATGTGCAGAACGAAGCCATGAACATCTTCGGTCTCGCCACGTTTGCCGTCATGCTGTCCGTTCTCGTTCCGGAGCGCCACGGGCTTTCTCCGATGGCCCGTTCCCTTGTCATTCACTCCACGTCGGCTCGCCTGAATGCCACAGCTTCCTGAACTCTCCGCCAGCGGGGTCGCGTCCCGGGCCGATGTCCGCATAGGAATAGACGTGGGCGGCACGTTTACGGATGTCGCGCTTCAAACGAGCGAAAGACGCCTCGAGACGTCAAAGGTCCCTACGACACCTCGCGCACCCGAACAGGGCGTGATGACGGGCGTCAGACTGGCGCTGGAGAAGGCCGGCATCAGTGCCGATGACGTCCTCTCGGTGATTCACGGCACCACACTCGCCACCAATGCGCTCATCGAACGACGGGGTGCCAGAACGGCGCTGGTGTGTACCCGCGGCTTCCGCGATACGCTGCGCCTCGCCTACGAAAACCGGTACGATCAGTACGACATCTGGCTGAACAAGCCCGAGCCTCTTGTCCCCCGCCACCTCACCTGGCCCGTGACAGAGCGCATGGACGTCAACGGAACGCCGCTCCTCGAACTCGACGAGACGAGTGTCCTGGAGCTCGCCGGAAAGATCCGAGACGAAGGAATCGAATCCATCGCCATCGGCCTCCTGCACTCCTATGCCAATCCGCGTCACGAAGAGAGGGTACGGGATCTTCTCCTGCGCGAGTGTCCCGGCATCTCCATCACCCTCTCATCGGAGGCCTGTCCCGAGGTCAGGGAGTACGAACGGCTCACCACCACCGTGTGCAATGCCTACGTGCGTCCGCTGATGGCCCGCTATCTCGGCGCGCTCGCGGCAGAACTTGCCGGTGCGGGCATCTCCGGGCCATTGCTGCTGATGACCTCGGGCGGGAGCGTCTGTTCCCTCGAGACGGCGGTCAGCTTTCCGGTCCGTCTCGTTGAATCAGGACCGAGTGCCGGAGCCGTGCTCGCCGCACGGGTGGCGGGCAGGCGCGGAGATTCCCGCGTGCTGTCCTACGACATGGGCGGCACCACGGCCAAGATCTGCCTGATCGACGATGCCAGGCCGCAGACGGCCCGCATTTTCGAAATTGCCCGTGCGGCACGTTTCATGAAGGGGAGCGGCATGACGGTTCGCCTGCCGGTGATCGAGATGATCGAGATCGGCGCCGGCGGGGGATCGATAGCCGGTGTTGACGGCCTCGGGCGGATATCGGTCGGTCCTCGCAGTGCCGGATCGGAACCGGGACCGAGCTGCTACGCCAGGGGCGGCACCGGTGCCACCGTCACCGACGCTGACCTCGTTCTTGGCCGCCTTGAGGCAATGGGGTTTGCCGGCGGCAGCATGACCCTCGACACGGATGCAGCCCGGAAGGCCATCCGGCAGAACGTTGCCGTCCCACTTGGCATGGATGTCATGGCCGGAGCGCTCGGCATGTCGGAAGTCGTCGACGAGAACATGGCCAGCGCTGCCCAGGTCCATGCTGTCGAGCGAGGC
>JAJEBJ010000069.1 GCA_022822575.1 Alphaproteobacteria bacterium
ATGCAGATAGATCTGTGTCGTTTCCACAGATTCATGGCCAAGCCACAGGGCGATGACCGTACATCCGACTCCGCTCTGGAGCAGTTCCATGGCGGCGGTGTGCCGCAACGTGTGCGGACTGACCCGCTTGTACGCCAACGACGGGCAGGTCGCGGATGCCAGCCGGGTGTACTTCCGCACGATCCGTTCGATTCCATCCCGGCTGAAGCGCTGCTTGCGATTGCTCGCGAACAATGGTTCCTGCGGGGCCCCGGCCCGTTCCGGGAGCCACTGAGCCAGCGCCTTGGCACTGTCGCCGCGTAGCGGTGTCGCCCGTTCCTTGCGGCCTTTGCCGCGGCACCGGATATGCGGCTGGCATGGGGGACCGAGGACCACGTCGCCGACGTTCACACCGATCAGTTCCGAGACCCGCAGTCCGGTCTGCAGGGCAACCAGCAGCAGGTTCCAGTCGCGCCGGCCTATCGATGTGGACAGGTCGGGCATCGCGAGCAGTGCTGCGACCTCCTCGCGGTCGAGGAAGTCGACCGTCCGTCTGCTCTGGCGTTTCGCCGGGATGGCGAGCACACGCTGGCAGTGTAGCAGGAGCGCTGGTTCGCGGATGGCGACGAAGCGGAAGAAGCCCCGGATTGCGGCTCTGCGCACGTTGCGTGTGCGGATGCTGTTCTTCCGGTCGTCTTCGACGAAGGTCAGGAACCCCGCGACGAGATCCGCATCGATGTCGGTGACGGACAGATCGGTGGGTTCCCGCGTGAGTTGCCGGCTGGCATAGGCGAGCAGGAGCCGGAAGGTGTCACGGTAGCTTGCCACCGTATGCGGACTGACTTCGCGCTGGGCGATGAGCCAATCGGCGAAGAAGCGCTGCACGAGCGAAGGCAGGGAGGCGTGAGGTTCACAGACTGTCATGACGCTTCCCTCCCGTGATCGAACGTTCGGCCCGCTCGGTGGCCAGATGGAGAAGCTCGGGCACGGCCTCCAGGTACCAGTACGTCTCGACGGGACTGGCGTGTCCGAGCCATGCGCTCAACTTGTACATCTCGCGGTCCGGGTCGAGGCCGGACCGGTACCAGTCAACGAGCGTGCGAACGGCCATGGTGTGCCTCAGATCGTGCAGGCGGGGACCCGTACCGCGACGCCCGGAGGACTGCCGCTCCCGTAGGCCGATATCCTGGCCGACACGCGCGAAGTTGTGCTCTGCGGAAGCCTTCGTAATCCGCTGCCCACGCTCTCCCCGGAAGAACGCCGGGGTGTCGGGTGCACGCAGGATTCGATCCCGCAACGACCGGTAGCATGCCAGACGTTCAGCGGTGCACGGGGTCACTGGAACCGTCCGGTTCCTGTTGTTCTTGGCATGGCGGACATGCAACAAGGCTTCGTCGGTGTCGACATCAACGTCGTCGAGAGCCAGGGCCTCGCCAACGCGAAGCCCGGTGACCGCAAGCAGTCCGAACAGGGTCTCACAGGTCCGACCGCGCAAGCCGTGTCTTGACGGCAACCGCGCCGCCCTGGTGACGATGTCGGCCACCTCTTCATCCGTGTAGATGTATGGTTGCGGACGTCTGCGGCTCTTCGGGATGAGGCCTGGTGGCGGCACCTCCGTTCGTGGTTCCAGGCTCTGCAGCCAGCGAGCGAAGGCGCGCACATGGCTGAGCCGACAGGACCAGGTCAGTCGGCTCGCCGCCCCGGGGCGCTGGACCTTCCAGCGCAGGAACAGTTCCGTGGTCACATGTTCGGCTCCCTCGCTCGACACGAAGGCGGCGAACGTCCTCAGATCCCGAACCGGACTGTCCGAGAGGCCGGTTCCGAAGGTCTCCCGCTGGGCGAGATACTGTTCCACGCGCTCGGTGACCGGGATCATCGTTCCTCTCCCGGTACAGGCCACGGGCGGGCAAGCGGACGCAACGCTCCATGGTCGTAGCGTGCATAGACCGTTGTCGAGCGAGCGCTGCGGTGGCGAAGGACATCGCCGATCTCCCCGAGCGAGGATCCCCGGTCCAGCAGCGCCATGGCGAGGCCGTGCCGCAGGGCATGGGTTCGCACCTGGCCACTGGGCACGGTGAGACCCGCCCGTCGGTACGCCTTGCGAAGTGCGTTACGGACGGGCATGGACGATGTGAACGGTGCGTATGGGGGGCGTACGCAGACGAACAGGTGGCGCGAGGTTCCCTTGCGCCCGTTGCACAGCCAGGCGACGATGGCCTCGCCAACGTCCACGGGGACCGGGACACGGTCGAGCTGCCGGCCTTTGCCGCGGACCAGCATCCGGCCTGCACCCCAGTCAATGTCGTCGAGCCTTGCTGCGACGACCTCCTGCGCCCTCAGACCCAGGCGGGCCATCAGCAGGAGCATCGCGTGATCTCGCAGATCGATCGCGCAATCTCCGCGGACGGCTTCGAGCAACCTCTGAACGACGCTGGCCTCGAGATGGCGCGGCGAGTCGTCCGGTCGTCGGCCGGGTTCTCCGGGTACGCAGTCAGACAGATCGTGCGGGGTTCGCCCGCTCCAGAAGAGGAACCGCAGAATGTTGCGCACATAGGGAAGACGCCAGTCGGCCGTTCCGGTGCAATCGGCCAGGAAGGCGAAGATGACGTCGGGCGTGACGGCTGCCAGATCCTCGATCGTGCCGGTGGCGGTGCAGCAGAACTCAATGATGCGCTGCAGCACTCTCCGGTGGGTCGGCAGCCGATTCCCGAACATCCCCTGGTGGTTCCGTAGCCAGTGGTTCAGTTCGGCGCAGAGCTGTTCCGGAGAACCGGGTGGCGGCGGTGTTGGCGGCGCCGGTGCAATCACGCCGACATCAACGAGGTAGGCGGTAAAGCGACGCGTCGCCATCGCCAGCTCGCGCTCCATGTGGGATGTGCCCGTCCTCGGGCATGCGTCGGCAAGCTCTCTTACGACGTTCGCATCGAGCGCGCAGGGCTCAAGTCCGCGGGCTCGCGCCTCCGCGCACAGTCGATCGACCATGAGCCGGAAGCTCTTGACAGTGCGTACCGCGTAGCCCTGCGCGGCAAGCGATTCCAGGAACGCGTTGCGGTGGGGCAACAGCCAGTGGGGATCGGTCGGCGGCAAAGCCGACAGAAGGGGGGTGCATGACGCCATGGGAAACTCCTCTCAGTCGAACACGGAGAGGAATGTGTGACACGGGAAAGCCCAACGTCATCGCACAGTGAGCCACCGGCATGCTGATGATGCCGCAGAGGACTACGTCGTCATGGCGGCCCAGTCTCGTTTAATGCCGACAATCCGATCGGTACGGCCTGATCCGCCAACGACTTGGATCACAATGTCGGCATAAAACGGGCGTCGGCATGAAGATGATTTGTATCTATGGGCACGTCGGGATCCTGGAGACAGACCTCGAGGCAGCTTCTGTGGTTGCGTGCGTAGCCGACGGCCTTCAGCAGGGGATCCTTCGGCGGACGCGTCATGTCCGCGACAATGCCATCGCACCATCGCCAGAAGGC
>JAJEBJ010000102.1 GCA_022822575.1 Alphaproteobacteria bacterium
GCAATGTTACCGGTCTCGTAGAGCATCTGGCCGCGCAGCTCGTGAAACCAGGGGTTCTCCGGTTCATCCGCGATCAGGCCGTCGACGAGGGCCAGCGCCTCGTCCATCAGGCGTTCCCTGTAGCGGGCGATGGACCAGGCATAGCGGGAATAGACCGACTCCTGAGGATCCGGATAGGTAAGGTATGTGGCTCCGGGATCGAGAAGAAATCCGGTGATCTTGGCGATCATGCGCCTGTGGCGGTCGATCCTGTCCGGATCGAAGGGGACGCCGCTGAAGGCGGAACGCTCGACATGAGCATTCATCGTGTGCATGCGTTCGGTGCTGAGGGGGTGAGTCAGGAACCACGGAATCTCGGAGGACGAGGACAGCAAGAGCTCCGATTCCGCAAGGTCACTCATCAGGTCGCGAAGCCCTTCGGCCGACTGACCGGTCAGTTCGAGAGACCTCAGGGCTGCCTGGTCTGCGGCCGACTCCTGGATGCGGCTGAATCGGGTAAACGCTCGGGTCCCCAGCTGCTGTCCTGCCGAGGCGACAGCGATGCCCGCCTCGCCGCCTCCCAGGAGGCCGACACCGACTCCGAGCAGTGTCGAGAGAATGACCATGGCCGAGGCGTCCTCGAGGGCGCCCCGGACCATCGTCAGGTGACCCGCAGCCAGATGCCCGACTTCATGGGCGATGACGCCGATCACCATGCCCGGATCGTCGCTGCGCCGCAGCAGACCGCTGAACAGGAACAAGTGCTTGCCGTTGGCAACGAAGGCATTGAGACTGTCATCGGCCACGAGATGGATGGAGAACCTGTCGAAGTCGAGGCCGTTGACCCGGAACAGTGGTTCGGCATAGTCGGCGATGATATTCTCGATCTCGGCGTCACGGAAAAGCGACAGGGTCTGACCCGACTGGGCCCGGGTGCCGTCTGCTCCGCAGCACAAGGCCGCAAGGACACTCATGCTGAACACAATTGCGCGAACAGACAGCCCCGTACTGCGTGCTCTGGTTCTGACTTTGACCCTCTCGTCCGTCGCCTGCGGGACCATGGATGAGGACGGACCGCCCGTCGGCCGCGTCGTGGGCGGCGGCGAGACCGGCCTGGTGGCGGGCGAGGACCCGCTGTCACGCCGGGTTGCCATGGAGGTGCTGGCACGCGAAGGAACTGCCGCGGATGCGGCGGTATCATACTTCTTCATGGCGGCAGTCAGTTATCCCTCACGGGTTTCGCTCGCTTCCGGAGGCTTGTGCCTGTCATACGAGGAAGCGGAAAACCAGACAAGACTTCTGGATTTCCGCAGCCGCCCGGCAGCCACGAAGGGAACCGGTTTGCCGATCCCGGGAGCCGTGCGCGGCATGTCGGCCCTGCAGGCCGTTCATGGCAATCTCGCATGGCATGATCTGCTGGTTCCTGCCGAACGCGCGGCACGGTTCGGCGTGCGGGTGTCGCCGGCTCTTGCACGCGATCTCGAAAATGCCTCCGGCACCCTTCTCGGCGACGCGCAAGCAAGGCGAGTCTTTGCGTCTCCGGAAGGCGGCATGCCGGCTGCCGGCGACACTCTGGTTCAGTTCGAACTGTCGGACATGCTGTCCGGGATCAGGACCCGGGGAGCCACCGATTTCTATCGTGGCGGGACGGCCCGGAGCATCGTGGAAGCGGCCCACGAGGCGGGACGCGCGATCACGCGTGAAGAACTCGGCGCCTATGCGGTGGCGTGGTCGGATCCGGCAACATTCGCTCTCGAGCGTGGACTGCTGGCCTCCGATCTGATCGTGCAGGTGCCGGGCGTGACCATCGATGCGGGAGCCTCGGCACTGACGGCTCTCGCTCTGCTGGACGACGCCGGATCGGTGGACCGCGATGCGGAGAGGCACCACCTGCTTGCCGAGGTGGCCCTGCGCCTGGCCGTGGCACGCGGTTCCGGCGCCACGGCGCACCTGATGGAGAGTTACAGCGCTGCCCGGGCAACGGATTCGGCTGCTCTGCCGGGATCACCGGTGCCGCTTGTCGAATCGCCCCATGCCACGGGCGTTGTCACCGCCGACCGCATGGGCAACGCGGTGGCCTGTGTCTTCACCTTGAATGGCCTCTTCGGTGACGGGTCCGTACTGCCCGGGACCGGCATCGTCATCCCGGCGTCGTCCGGGACCGATGAATCCCTGCTCCCCGTGATCGTGGTCAACGACGTGTTGCGTTCGGTGGTCCTTGCCGGCACGGCGACAGGAGGATCTGCATCGCCCGTCATCATGGCGCAGGCCCTGACCGACGTTCTCGACGAAGGCGTGTCGCTGGATGATGCCGTCCGTCGCGTGCGGGTGCATCACCCCGGCCTCCCTCATGTGGTCTTCGCCGAGGGCGAAGCCGGGGAGGCGCTCGCGCAGCGCGGACATGCGGTGGAGGCGGTCGCCGAAATCGGGCGCGTGCTCGCCATTCACTGTCCGGACGGTCTGCGCAATGCCCCGAACAGCTGTGTGGCGGTCACCGATCCGCGGGTACCCGACTGACGGCATGCCGGTGGTGATCGGGGCTCCCTTCGAGGCATTGCGCCTTGCCGTGACCCATGATCTCGTCGATCACAACGGTCACATGGGCATTCGCTCGTACACGTTGCTCTTCGACCGGGCCACCGGACCGTTCTATGCCGCCCTCGGATTGTCGCGGGAGGCCCTCGCCGGGCATGGCGCCACCGTTTTCGCCCTCCAGGACACCTCCTGGTACATCCGGGAGGTCCTGCTCGATGATCCGCTCCTCATCACCGCCCAGCTTGTCGATCACGACCACAACAAGATCGTGAGCTTCCTGACCATGATCCAGGAGCGGCAGAACTATGTCGCTGCGTCCTTCGAGCTGATCGAGATCCTCATGGATCGTGAGACCCGCCGTCCGTGCCGATTTCCGGAGGCGGCAGCCCGGCGGCTCGCCGCCGTGCAGGCGGCCCACGACAGTCTCGGACGCCCGTCGCTCTCCGGGCAGGGCATCGGCATACGCCGCTGATCCCCTATCCGGCCGCGGCTTCCGCTCCGCCATCCGCGGGAACGGTCTTCCCGGCCTGCGCCGGTTCGGCGTCGCCCTGTTGCCCCTGGCCGTCCTCGCCGGCGGCCTGCTGGACGTTTTCCCCGTTGGCCTTGCGCCGCCGACCACCGCGTCTGCCGCGTCGCCGGCGCTTGCGCTCTCCCTGATCGGCGGCCTCGTCCTCGCTTTCCTGACCGTCGGCCTTCACCGGATCCGGATCCGCCGCCTCGCTGCCGGAGTCGCGGCGCCGGCGCCGAGAACGCTTGCGGCGGCGTGGGGGTGAGGGCTCGTCGGGAGTCTGTGCCGCGTCGTCCCGGGGAGAGTGGACGGCCGCTCCGGTCTCTCCGGTATCGATGCGGAAGTCGGGTGCCAGCAGTCGGTCATCGGCCTCGATCGTCACCGTGACATTGTAGCGGGTCTCGATTCCCGTCAGCATGAGCCGCTTGTGGTTGAGCAGCTGGAATGCGATGGCCGTCGGAGCGGTGACAAGAAGTGGGCCGCCGGACCTGGCCGCCGCCGCACTTTCGATACCGCGCAACACGTGCAGCGCAGTCGACTCGGTCGACCGCATGTATCCCGAACCGTTGCACGTCGGACACGGCGCCGAGATGGCTTCCTCGAGACTGGGACGCAGGCGCTGGCGGGAGAGTTCCATGAGGCCGAAGTGGCTGATGCGGCCAACCTGAATGCGGGCGCGATCGCTCTTCACCGCCTCCTTCATGCGGCGTTCCACGGTGGCGTCGTTGCGGCGGTCGTCCATGTCGATGAAGTCGATGACGACAAGGCCGGCAAGATCCCGCAACCGCATCTGGCGAGCGATTTCGCGGGTCGCCTCGAGATTGGTCTTCAGGGCCGTTTCCTCGATGGAGCGTTCGCGTGTGGAACGCCCGGAGTTGACGTCGATGACCACGAGCGCCTCGGTCGGATTGATGACGAGGGATCCACCTGAGGCGAGCGGCACCACGGGGCTGTGCATGGCATCGATTTCGTTTTCCACGTCGAAGGTGTGGAAAAGCGAAACCGGTTCCCGGTGAAGTTTCACCCTCGAGGCATGGCTCGGCATGAGGAACTTCATGTACGCCTTCGCGGTGCGGTAGCCTTCGGCACCCTCCACGAGCACCTCCTCCACGCTCTTGGTGTAGAGGTCGCGGATCGCCCGCTTGATGATGCTGGCCTCTTCCCTGATGAGGCAGGGGGCCGTGCTCTTCAGCGTCTTGTCCCGGAGTTCCTCCCATTGCTTGAGGAGGCTGTTGTAGTCGCGGCGGATTTCCGGGCGCGAGCGGTTCTGACCCGCGGTGCGGATGATGAGTCCCATGCCTTCGGGAATGTCGAGACCCGCAGCAACTTCCTTGAGGCGGCGGCGTTGTGCCTGATCCGTGATCTTGCGCGAGATGCCACCACCACGGGGCGTGTTGGGCATCAGCACGCAGTAGCGTCCGGCAATCGACAGATAGGTGCTGAGTGCGGCGCCCTTGGTGCCGCGTTCCTCCTTGGTGACCTGAACCAGCAGGATCTGGTTCTTCCTGATCACCTCCTGGATGCGGTAACCGCGCTGGAGGATGGCCGCATGAAGGATTGCTTCGGGATGATCTTCGCGATCATCCTGCTGGCGGCGGCGTCCTCCCCGTGCCGAAGAGGCACCTGACTCGGCGGGAACGGACTCGACCTCTGCCGTGTCACCCGCATCGTCCTCGTTGATGTCGTCGAGGCTTGCTTCCTCGACAAGTCTCGCCTGTTCCGCGGTGATCTCGTCGCGGTCGGATACGGGAACCTGAAAGTAGTCTGTGTGAATCTCGCTGAATGGCAGGAACCCGTGGCGGTTGCCTCCGTACTCGACAAAGGCGGACTGCAGCGAAGGCTCGATGCGGACGACCTTGGCGAGATAGATGTTGGCCTTGATCTGTGTCTTGACAGATGATTCGACGTCGAATTCCTGCAGTTCATGTCCGTCGGAAACGACAACGCGGGTTTCTTCGGGGTGGCCCGCGTCGATGAGCATGCGTGTGGTCATGGATGGTCCAGATGATCCTGTCGGCAGGTGCCATGACGCTGGAATATCGCCGCCGCACTGCCGCCTCGGTTGGGTGACGCCTCCACCATGAGTCATCCGCGGCACGGGCAGCGTGCACGGCTTGCAGGACCGAAATCGGGATTCGGTTCATGCCACGGGTATGATCTGGTGCAAGGGTCACGGTTGTTCCAGTTTCGGTGCCGGAAACGGCACCTCCCGTTGCGCTGTCTTGAGGTCGCGGATCGTCCGCAACCTCCTCCTGCCATCCTTTGGCAGTGACCAGGCAACATCAATATCCTACAACGTGTCACATGCGTCCGACAAGCCCCGGATACATCAAGGCGGTCATGACCGTGATCATGCTGACCCTGATGGTGTCGGGGAGGCATGGCCCCGCCCTTGCCGGCGATACAGTTCTCGTCAACGTGAGGGCCGGTGTGTCGGGGGAGTTGACACGATTTGTCATGGACCTCGATGGACCGGCGGACTTCCACACCTTCACGCTCGACGATCCTGCGAGAATCGTCGTTGATCTCCCGCAGGTGTCGCGGACGATGTCCGAGAGGGAACGCGGTATCGACACGGGTCTCATCGTGCGCGCCCGCTTCGGCACGCCTGCCGTCGACATGACGCGCGTCGTGCTTGACCTTGTCGAACCCGGGGTGGTGCAGGACACCCTGGTCCTGGAACCGGAGGGTGACTACGGCCACCGGATCGTTCTCGATATCGCGCCACGTGCCGTGCCCGTGCTGTCCGACGATGCGGTGGAGGATGACGGTTTCCTCAAGCCCGGCATCAAGCCTCCCCCGCCGGTGCCGATCATCGTTCTCGACCCCGGTCATGGCGGTCCGGACCCAGGCGCCGTTGGCGCCAGCGGCGCCCACGAGAAGGACATTGTCCTGGCCGCCGCACGCGAGCTGAAGGCCATGCTGGAGGAAACCGGCCGCTACCACGTTGTCATGACCCGTGATGGCGACTGGATCCTGCGTCTTGCCGACCGCGTCCTGTTCGCCCGTGCGGCGGGTGCGGATCTCTTCATCTCCATTCACGCCGATTCGATCGACAACCCGAGCGTCAGGGGCACCGGTGTCTACACGCTGTCGGAAACCGCCTCGGACAAGGAGGCCGAAGCCCTCGCGAGGAAGGAGAACCGGTCCGACCTCATCGAGGGAGTCGATTTCATCAGCATCGACTACGATCCGGTCACCACCAACATCCTGATCGACCTGGCACAGAGGGAAACCAAGAACGCTTCGTCGGAATTCGCCGGAATTCTGGCCGACGAGCTCACCCGGGTGACCGAGTTGCGCAGGAACGTCCACAGGTTCGCCGGATTTCGGGTGTTGAAGGCGCCCGACATCCCTTCGGTTCTGATAGAAATGGGGTTCATGTCCAACCCGGTCGAAGAACGCCTGATGAGAGATCGCTCCTGGCGGCGCACGTTCCTCGCCGGCGTCGTCAGGGCCATCGACACCTTCATGTCGTCGCGCCGGCCGTGACCGTTGCCACCGGCGTGACACATGGACTTGTGAGCGTGGGTTGACCGGAGCGAGCGAAGAGAGCGGCATGACCGCAACGCACAAGATGAGATCGGTGCGAAGGCAAGGACGCTGGCTGCGATGGCTCACTGCATTCGTGTCGTTGCTCGTCGTCATGCTGATTGCTGCCGGCATTCTGGCGATGGCCGCCTGGACCAATTTCAGCCAGGGTCTGCCGGATCACCGCATGCTTGCCGGTTACGAACCCCCGGTGGCCACCCGTGTCTATGCCGGAGATGGCAGCCTGATGGCGCAGTTTGCCGTGGAGAACCGGGTCTTCGTGCCGCTCCAGGCGATTCCCTTGAGGGTGAGGCAGGCCTTCATTTCCGCGGAGGACAAGACGTTCTTCACGCATCCAGGCATCGATCCCCTCGGCATCGTGCGCGCCATGATTGCCAATGTCGAAGCGACCATCGAGGGCCGCAGGCTGCAGGGCGCGTCGACAATCACCCAGCAGGTCGCCAAGAACTTCCTGCTGACAAACGAGATGTCCTACCGCCGCAAGATCAGGGAGGCGATCCTCGCATTCCGCATCGAGGAGGCCCTGACGAAGGAGAGAATTCTCGAACTCTATCTCAATGAGATCTACCTCGGACTGGGGAGTTACGGCGTGGCAGCGGCTGCGCTCAACTACTTCGACAAGTCACTCGATTCCCTTTCGATTGCCGAAGCCGCCTATCTGGCGGCATTGCCCAAGGCCCCCAACAACTATCACCCGGAGCGCCGGCGCAAGGAGGCTGTCGCCAGACGCAACTGGGTCATCGCGCGCATGGCGGAGGATGGCCACATTACACACCGCCAGGCTGTGCTGGCTCAACGCCAGCCCCTGGGTGTCAGCAGGTCCGCGTCCCGTGCCCTCGTCAACGCCGCATATGCCGTCGAGGAGATCCGTCGCAGCATTGCCAGCCGGTACGGATCCGATGCGCTCTACACCGGTGGACTCTATGTCAGGTCGACCATCGATCCGGCACTCCAGGAGGCCGCCAGCCGTGCCCTGCGCAACGGACTTGGACTCTATGACCGCCGGCACGGCTGGCGTGGACCGGTGACCAATGTGAACCTCGATGACTCCTGGACCGATACCCTCGAGACCATTGCCGGTTCGATGGACGTTGCCCCATGGCAGACTGCCGTCGTCCTCGGCATGAACGAAACGGCGGCCGTTGTCGGGTTCGCCGACGGCAGTCACGGCCTTGTCCTCCTCGAAGACATGTCATGGGCGAGACGACGGCTCGACAGCGGCAGGCTCGGTCCTGTTCCCCGCCGGCCCGGTGACGTACTGGCTCATGGTGACGTCATTGTGGTGGAGAGACTCCCGAAGGATGACCCGGACGGCACCGGTTTCCATGCCCTGCGCCAGATTCCCCAGGTGTCCGGTGGCCTTGTCGCCATGGATCCCCATACCGGCCGCGTGCTCGCCATGCAGGGCGGGTTCAGCTACGCCATGAGCGAGTTCAACCGCGTGACACAGGCCCAGCGCCAGCCCGGTTCCGCCTTCAAGCCCTTCATCTACATGGCTGCCCTCGACCACGGCTATACCCCTGCGGCGCTGATCGAGGATGCACCCTTCGTCTACGATCCCGGCGCCGGACAGGATCTCTGGCGTCCAGCCAACTACACCCAGGAGTTTTACGGACTGGTTCCGCTGCGGGTGGGCATCGAAAAGTCCCGCAACCTGATGACCGTGCGCCTGGCCAATATGCTGGGCCCCGATGTCATCGAGGGTTATGTTCGCAAGTTCGGCATTCTCACGGATTCCCAGCCCTACTACCTGCCGGTCGCCCTGGGTTCCGCCGAGACCACCCTGATGCGCCTCACGGCAGCCTATGCCGCAATCGTCAATGGCGGCAGAGAGGTGGGTCCCGAACTGATCGAGCGCATCCAGGACCGCAACGGCAGGACCATCTGGCGGCGTGACACGAGGGAATGTGATGAATGCCGGACCATGGGGTGGGATTCTCACCTTACGGTTCCTGCACTTCCGGACATCAGGCCCAGACTCGTTGATCCGGTGACCGCTTACCAGATGGTGCACATGCTCGAGGGCGTGGTGGACCGGGGGACCGGCGTCCGGCTGCGTGCACTCGAAAGGCCGCTTGCCGGCAAGACCGGCACCACCAACGACAATCGTGATGCCTGGTTTCTCGGGTTCTCGCCGGATCTCGCCGTTGGCGTCTATGTCGGTTTCGACCAGCCGGGAACGCTCGGTGACCGCGAGACCGGATCGTCGGTGGCGGTGCCTGTGTGGCAGCTCTTCATGGCCGAGGCGCTTGCCAGCGAACCCGTCATCCCGTTCCGAATCCCGCCGGGGGTCCGTCTCGTGCGCATCGATGCCGACCACGGTCTGTTGCCGGGCGAAGTCACCACCCGGATCATCACCGAAGCCTTCAGGCCGGGCAGCGAACCGACTGTTGAGGCGGACCGGCATGTCGTGCTATCGCTGGGCCAGGACAGGTCATCGGGCGTCTACTGATTCCCTCGAGTGATGGCCGGAGGAGATGAGGTAACCATGCGCCCCGCCATTGCCGAACTGAAGGACAGCATCGAATCCGGTCTTGACCTCGTGCGGAGGCATCTTTGACTGGGACCGTGCCAACGCCCGGCTCGACGAACTCGAGCACCTGACCCAGGATCCGGAGCTCTGGAACGATTCAGCGAACGCCCAGGCGCTGCTGCGCGAGCGTACGCGGCTGGCCACCGCCATCGACAATGTGCGTACCCTTCAGGACGAGCTTGCTGAACACCTGGAATTCGCCGAACTGGCCGAGGCCGAAGGCGAGGAGGAGCTTGTCGGACAGTGCGTCGAGGCACTCGAGGCGCTCTCCCGGCGCGCCGGAAAACTGCGTATTGCCAGCCTCCTTTCCGGTGAGGCGGATGGCAACGACTGCTACATCGAGGTTCATGCCGGCGCTGGCGGTACGGAAAGCCAGGACTGGGCCGACATGCTGGTGCGCATGTACCGGCGTTGGGCGCAACGCAGGGACTATCGTATCGAGGACCTCGGCGAGACCCCTGGCGAGGAGGCCGGCATCAAGTCGGCGACCCTGAAGTTTGTCGGTGACGGCGCCTACGGCTGGGCCAAGACGGAATCGGGTGTCCATCGCCTGGTGCGGATATCACCCTTCGATTCACAGATGCGCCGCCACACCAGCTTTGCCAGCGTCTCCGTGTCGCCGGTCGTCGATGACAGTATCGAGATCACCATCGACGACAGCGACTTGCGCGTCGACACCTACCGTGCCTCCGGCGCCGGCGGCCAGCACGTCAACAAGACCGACAGTGCCGTTCGCCTGACACACCTTCCTACAGGCATCGTTGTGCAGTGCCAGAACAACCGCTCCCAGCACCGCAACCGGGCCGAGGCGATGGCCGTCCTCAAATCGAGGCTCTATGACCAGGAGTTGCGCCGGCGCGAGGAAGAGGCCCAGGCGCTTCATGCCGAAAAAAGCGACATCGGCTGGGGCCACCAGATCCGCTCCTATGTCCTGCAGCCTTACCGCATGGTCAAGGATCTGCGGACCGGGCACGAGACGAGTAACACCGATGCCGTTCTCGACGGCGACCTCGATGGCTTCATCCATGCGGCCCTGGCGCAGCGCGTCGGCCAGGACGCCGCCCGGGAATGACCTTCACCCGGCCCCCGGAATCCGCTGTCGTCGTGCCTTGAACCCGATCAGCAGCGGCATGGGGGGAACATCTGCAGTGCGGTGCCAGTAGCCGTCGTCTCCCTCCTTCATGTCGGGAAACTGCGGCCATGCGCTGAAGGGGTACTCCCGCACCTCGCAGACCCGGAGTCCCCGGTTCTCGAGGGCGGCGAAGATATCGGACAGCGGCCATGTGAACGAGCGTGACTGGGAGCTGATCCGGTAGGAGGGATCGGCATAGTCGGGACCGCCGGCCGGTTCGTGAATCGGTGTCGTGCCCTGGAAGTAGTCATAGTGCACGACGGGGATCGGCGAAGATTCATCGAAGACCCACGAAAAAGGGTGAGCTTCAAGGATGTAGAAGAACCCGTCGTCCGCCAGATTGGCGTCGATGGTGGCCGCCCAGCCGTGGAGATCGCTGATCCACACGAGGACGCCAAGCGAGGTGAAGACGATGTCGAAAGGCGCGCCGGCGAGTCGGCCGGCGGTCGTGACGTCGGCCTCGATGAAGCGGGCTCGTGACTCCAGGCCGCATTCCGTGATCAGGCGCTCTGCCGTGGCGAGGGCGGCAGGCGAAAAGTCGACGCCGACGACGTCGGCCCCGAGCCTCGCCCAGGACAGGGTGTCGAGGCCGAAATGGCACTGAAGGTGGAGGAGTTTCCTGCCGGCGACGTCCCCGACAGCCTGGCGCTCGATCGTCCCCAGGGTGTTGCGGCCGTCGAGGAAGCCGGCGACGTCGTAGAAGTCGCTGGCCTCGTGAACGGGCGTGACCTCGTCCCACCATTCGCGATTGACCGCATGATTCTTGTCCATGTTCACCACCGGCATGTGCTGAAGTCCGCCGACACGACGCCTTGGTTGTGTGTCGGCGTCGGGGTTCTGCGTTGAGGGTTACAGGCGATGCCCGTTGTCGCGAGCGTATGCGAAATAGAGTTCGCGGGCCTCGCGGTAGGCTGGCCCGGGCTGAAGGTCGCGGCCGTCAATGCGGGTGGCCGGCATGACCTTGTTGTAGTTGCCGGTCGAGAACACTTCGTCGGCGGTCTGGACCTCTTCCCAGGTCATGGAACGCTCGAGGACCTCCCAGCCGGCGTCACGCAGGAGTGACATCACCCGGCGGCGCGTGATGCCGGCAAGGAAGGTTCCGTTCTCGACGGGCGTGTGCACCTGACCGTCCCTGACAATGAAGATGTTGGCCGTGGCGAACTCGGCGACATGGCCCTCATGGTCCAGCATCACCGGGTTGTCGAACCCCCGCGCATTGGCGCGGCGCACCGCATCGCCGGTCACCGGGTAGAGGCATGAAGCCTTGGCGAGGGTGGGCGCCATGTCGGGGGCCGGACGCCGCAGTTCGGAAAGGCACGCCGAAAACCCCTTCGGCTCGGCCATGGGCGCGACCTCCAGGACCATCAGGAACCTGGTGAGTTCGGGGACCGCCCACAGTGAATCGCTGACGCCGCTCCAGAAGGTCGGCCGGACGTAGAGCTGGGCATCCGCCGGGAAGCGGCGCGCCATGTCGCTTGCGAGTTCGACCAGGTCGTCGACCGACTGCTGCGGCTCCATGCCCATGACCCTCGCGGATTTCAGGCACCGTTCGCAGTGACGATCGATGTCCGGCATGACACCGTCGAAGGCGCGAGCGCCGTCAAAGACCTGCGTTGCGAACCAGAACGACTGGTCCAGCGGCCCCATGATCATGGGGTTGCCTTCATGGAAGGCGCCGTCGAAATAGGTAAGCTGTTCCATCACTGATAGGCTGTCCTTCACCAGAGCCACGCACTTCTAGCACGGTCCGATCCGCATGTGCACGGTTTCGAAGAGGATGTCACCGGATGTTCGACACCTGGCGCCTTCTCGGTCCCATGATGGGTCTCATCGGACCCGAACGCGCCCATGACCTGGCCCTCAGGGCCCTGGAGACCGGTGTGGCGGGGCGGCGATCGTCACGGGAGCGCCCCGGGCTGGCGACCACCCTCTTCGGGCTCGACTTCCCCAATCCCCTGGGCCTCGCCGCGGGGTTCGACAAGAACGCACGGGTGACTGCACAGATGCTGGCGGCGGGTTTCGGATTCGTCGAGGCCGGCACCGTGACACCCCGGCCCCAGGCCGGCAATCCTCGGCCACGGATCTTCCGGCTGCCGGCAGACAGGGCCGTGATCAATCGCCTTGGTTTCAACAACGAAGGCATGGACCAGGTGGCAGAACGTCTTGAAGCGCGCCGTCCGGAGGCCGGCATCGTCGGCATCAACATCGGCATGAACCGTGACAGCGCCGATGCGGCCGGTGACTACCGCGATGCCTTCTTCCGGCTTGCTCCTCTCGCCGACTACGTCGTGATCAACGTGTCGTCGCCCAACACGCCAGGCCTGCGGGATCTCCAGGCCGTGCGCCAACTCGCGAGACTCCTGGAGTCGCTTCAGGGCGTGCGTCCCGAGGCCCCGGACGTGGCCCTGCTGCTCAAGCTTGCTCCCGATCTGGCGTCCGAGGATGCAGGGGATGCGGCCCGCGTGGCGGCCGATCACGGTGTCGCCGGTCTTGTGGTGTCCAACACGACGATCAGCCGTCCTGCCGGACTGCGCCACCGCCATGCCGGCGAGGCCGGCGGTCTTTCCGGCTCACCGCTCTTCGACCTTTCCACCAGCATGGTGCGCACACTTCATCGTGCGGGAAACGGCGCCCTGCCCATCATCGGAACAGGAGGCATCATGTCGGCGCAGGACGCCTATCTGAAGATCCGGGCGGGCGCTTCGCTGATCCAGATCTACACCGCTCTGGTCTGGCACGGCCTCGCCGTTGTCGGGAGCATTCTCGATGGTCTCGAGGAGCACCTTGCCGCGGACGGCCTGGGGAGTCTGGCGGAGGCCGTTGGCGCCGATTCCTGATCAGGACCGATACCAGGTCCAGAGGATGCGCGCCGCCACCGCGCGCCAGGGCCGCCAGGGTTCGGCGAGCGCCACCATCCGCCGCATGTCGGGACGCTGATCGATGGAGAACAGTCCGGCGACAGCCGCCTGCAATGCCACGTCACCCGCTGGCCAGGCATCGGATCGCCCAAGGCACGACAAGAGGTAGGTCTGGGCGGTCCACTCTCCGACGCCGTGAAGCGCGGTGAGCGCCCTCTTCGCGTC
>JAJEBJ010000381.1 GCA_022822575.1 Alphaproteobacteria bacterium
GCAATGTGGCAGTGGAGAATGCATGCAAGTGCAGACACAAACCCAAGGCCGGACACGGTCATGTCGGAAAACGGCTGTGGTTATTGTTTCACCAATCCGTCGATCATGGTGCCTTTTCGTACCATGACCACCAGAGGACTGCGGAAGCGATGGCCCAGAATATCTGACAACCAAAACCACTAGCACCCTAACTGATGGGTGGTACCTCTGCCGTACGCCTCGCTGGAAAACCAACAAATCCGATGAGCATTAGTACGACACCAATGATGTCGGCTACTGTCTCCATTGACAGTTTCTCAATCTGAATTCGAATAGAGTGGCGGACCTCCCGCATGATTGTGAGATTGAGGGCCCAATCTCGATCCAGCTCCGGCGTCTCATCGGTACCTCCCAAACCATCCCATCTTCTTGCCGTCTGCGGCACGAAGCATCTTGACGACTTGACGATCATTGCACCCAATGTCGGCGGCAGTACGGTGGCGTCTAGCCTTGGTGGTCTCGCGCATCGGGATCAGCCCCGGCAGCAAGTAGTTCCCAGACACTGTCTGGGTGGCCATGAAACGCTGCATGATGCAGTGGGGTTCAGCCACTTTTGCAGTCGGTGTGCGGTCAAATCACCTCACCACTCCTGAATTCTTCTTGAGCCTGATGACGGGAGGGCATTTGGCCCTCAACCCTGATTCGGCTGAAAGGGTGCAAATTGGATTTCGCTAATGTGACCACCTAGGTGAGAATCATCGGAGAGTTTCGTGATGTTTTCCCTTACCCGTTCAAGTCACATCCAAGAAAAGTGCGACCATGACTCTCAGCGGCGGTCAGAACGGAAAACGAGCCTGCAGCCGGGTCGATCACGTAATCGCCCTCGTTGCTGACGGCAGACAACAGGTCACCCTGAAGTCCCACCGGCTTGGCATGGGTATGGCCCCTTTGTGTGATCTTCTCACGGACAACGTCAGGGATGTTGTGCGCTGTCCACACACCCTTGGCCTTGCGGGGTTCCCGCTGCAGCACGATACAGTATTCGCCCCGCCGCCTCGTTCGATAACCCATACCGAAAGTGTCCTTGTCCCACGTGACAAGATCAACGATGCTGAGGCTGGTTTCGTCGAGCCAGTTCCCGATTCCTTGGCACAGATGGAACTTGTCCACCCACAGGAACAAATGGCCGGAAGGGATCAGAACTCGGTCTATACCACGGATGAAGCGGCCTATAATGTCTTCCGACATTTGCATCAGCGCGATCCTCTTTTGACCTCGCTGCTTTCCTTCATTGCCATAGGCCAACTTGTCCAGAACTCCCCGGTACTGCGGATCAAAGAAAGCAACTGGAATAACACCTGAAGGTATCTTTGAAAGGAACTCCAAGCCGTCCATCCTGAGACGCGTGTTCGGCTCGATTTCCGGCGGCAGTTTGATAGCTGGTGCCTCGATGGTGCGCTCGCCGGAATAGACCGTCGCAGAAAGAAGGCTGGGAGGCGCGTGAGCCGGTTCGACTCGCTTTATCGTGTTCGGGGAAATCGCTAATTCCCTGTTCAGCCACCGGTTCCTTGATAACCGACCGACATGTGATTGTCGCATGTCTTTTGGTCGAAGATCCCTAACCTATCCCCAGTGATCAGCATGTGTAACAACAGTGATCCTCTCGATAACGGCAAAAAGGGAGCCGATCTTCACTGGACATCATGGATTAGCTAACCCGGACCATGAGGTGAGTGAGTTGCACTCGAGGTCAGGAACTCGTGAGAACAGAATCGCATCGAGGAGTGCAGATTAATCCATGATGTCTAGCGATTCCGAGTGTGCTCTGCCGTCTCAATGATACCACCGGTGCATGGTTGTTGGATTAGGGGCCTTGCTTCATTCGGCATCGCCTAGCCTGATACTGTCACTCCAGAGCGGGTGTGACGGTAGCATCAGAGGAGTTGCAGCGGTCCATGTCGGCGGCGATAGCGTCGCCTGAACGGGCCCACTGGGCGTCCATTTCGCCGGTTGAGCCGTAGCCGCTCCAGACCCTGAACCCGAGAAGCTGGCGCAGGCGGTCCGGTGCTTCATCCACGATTCCGGAGCGGGTGCCGAGCGTGAAGTTCATGAGTGTCCGCATCTGGGGTGCGGCGTAGAGCGTCGGCATGCCATATCGCGTCTCGTTCGAGGTGTTGGGGCCCGCCGAGTGCCAGGTCCGGCCCTCCCAGATCGCGATCGTGCCGGCGGGTCCCTCGGCGGCGACCGAGGGGACCACGTGAGGCACGGACTGGTCCGGCTGGCTGCCGGTCATGTGGCTCCCCGGCACCAGGCGGGTGGCGCCGTTGGCTTCCGTGAAATCCGAGACGAAGAGCATGGTCTGGGCGACCATGGGTGCCGCGATCGCCTGCGTCGCCTTCCTCAAGGGCCCCTGAACCGCGCCCTCGCGGGTGATCGTGCCGCCGGGCTGGTGACGCTCTCCCGGCATCACGGTTGGCGGCATCCACCATTGGTCCGTGTGCAACGCCATGGCCGGATTGCCCGGGCGGGTGAGGTGAGCGGACGATTCGCTCAGCAGGTACTCTGGACCCAGAACGTGCTCGAGAATCGGCCGGGTGTCGGGTTGGTCGACGGCGTGCAGGAAGACCTCGTCCTTGTTGATGAGCATGAGGACCCACTGGTTGTTGCTGTCGGCGGCGTTGACCCGGTCGGAAAAGACATGGTCGCCCATTCCTGCCTCGGTCTCGGCGAGCTCCTCGAGACGCTCGCGCATGACCCGCAGCGTGTCGTCAGGCACCGCCTCGGCAATCATGCAGTACCCCCACCGGTCCATGTCACGCTTGAGGCGTGCCGGATCGCGTGTGGGTCCGGGGAGGTCCCGCTCGTCCCAGAAGATGTCGCGCTCGTCGCTCAATGGTCCCTCCCTGTCTCATGCCATTGTCATGGTCCGCTCCATCGTCGGTCAAGGGACGCCGGCCGGCAGTGGTGCAAGGGGCAGATCGTCTCGACACCGGTCTGCCGGCGGTGCAGGATTTGGTGATCGCGTCGCGGAGCTCCCCATCATGAAGGTCGGTTTCATCGGGTTGGGCAATGTGGGAGGCAAGCTGGCGGGTAGCCTCCAGCGCAACGGGTTCGAACTCGTGGTGAGGGACCTCGACCGCGATGCGGCACAGCCGTTTCTCGAGCAGGGCGCCGCCTGGGCGGAGAGTCCGCAGGATATGGCCCGTTCATGCGACGTGGTGATCACGTGCCTGCCGTCTCCTGCCGCCTCGGCCAGGGTCATGGAGGCAGACGACGGAATCCTCGCCGGCCTTCGTCCCGGAAGCATCTGGGCGGAAATGAGCACGACCGACGAGGCGGAGGTCCGCCGCCTCGGAGCACTCGTCGAGGCAGGTGGCGCAGACGCGGTGGATTGTCCCGTCTCCGGCGGATGCCACAGGGCGGCGACCGGCAACATTGCCATCTTCGCCGGATGCGACCGCGGCGTCTTCGAGCGCATGCTCCCTCTGCTGAAGGCGATGGGCCGGCGCATCCTTCACACCGGCCCGCTGGGATCCGCGTCCATTCTCAAGGTCGTCACCAACTACCTGGCAACGGCCAATCTCGTCTCCCTCACGGAAGCTCTGGTCACGTCGAAGATGGCCGGCATGGACCTTGCCACCACCTACGAGGCCATCCGCATTTCCTCGGGCAACTCGTTCGTGCACGAGACCGAAAGCCAGGTCATCCTCAACGGCAGCCGCGATATCAACTTCACGATGGACCTGGTGTCGAAGGATATCGGCATCTTCGGACAGGTCGCCGAACGGGCCGGGGTGCCTGTCGAGATTGCGCCGAAGCTGGTCGAGATCTTCCAGGATGGCGAGGCGCGTTACGGCCCGAGGGAATGGTCACCCAACATCATCCGCAGGCTCGAGGAGGCCTGCGGTGTCTCGATTCACGCTCCCGGCTTTCCGGCGGAGATGATCGATGACGAACCGGAAGAACCGGGCCACGAAGTGGTCCCGAGAGGAGACGTTCGATGAGCACCATCATGGCCAATCCCGACCTCACCGTGGGCCCGGATCAGCGGGAAGCATGGGTCACCTCCAGCAACCGGCGTCAGGGATTCCACAATCTGTGGCGACAGGCGCGCTACGGTCTCTTCCTCAGGAGTCCGAGGGTTCTGACACTCAACCGGCGGATCGACCGGCGAATCGGCGACATGCCCGAGGTCCGGCGTCTGACGGGAACCACCTTCTTTTCCGCCATGGTGGTGCTGCGTCACGACGAGCTCGTGTTCGAGGCCTACGCGCCCGACTTCGGCCCCGACCGTCCCCACACGGTCATGTCCATCTCGAAGACGGCGATGAACCTGCTGATCGGCCGCCTCGTCGAGGAAGGGCGTCTCGACATGCTTTCACGCGTCGGCGATCACCTGCCGGAAATCGGCAGCGGCTACGCCGACGCGACGGTCCAGGACGTCATGGACATGAACATCGTCAACGACTACGCGGAGGACTATTCCGATCCGATGACAACGGCTCTCGCCGACCACGGAGTCGCCATGGGCTGGCGGCTCGCGGCCGACGGCCAGGAAGAGCTCTCCAACAGGTCGTTCCTCTGCAGCATCGCCAGCGATGGCCTTGCGAACCCGTCAGGCGAACCGCAGTACAAGTCGGCGAACACCGACGTCGTCGGCTGGGTCGCGGAGAGGGTGGAGAAGAGGCCGCTCAGGCATCATTTCATCGACATCGTCGAGGGTGCGGGCATCGAGAACGCGCTCTGGCTGTCGTGCGACCGCGACGGCGTGCCCAACCTCAACGGCGGCGTTTCGATGAGCGCCCGCGATCTGGCGCGCTATGGTCTCATCTTCGTTCGCGGTGGCCTTGGCATCCACGGCGAAAAGATCGGCAGCGAGGCCTTCATCAGGGCCACCCGCGCCCAGACCGGTCCGCGCTACGCGCCACCGGCCGACCACATCACCTACGGCAACCAGATGCGCACCAACGGCCGCTGGATCGGCCACGGCGGCTGGGGCGGACAGTTCCTCTTCGTTGATCCGGACAGCGGGACGGTGGTGGCGTTCTTCAGCGTCCTCGAGGACGACAGTGCCGCCGATTTCTCCTACCAGCTGGAGACCATCGCCATGGCCGAGGCCATCTCGCTGATGGATCCGGTCTGACCACCCGCATCACACAGCCGGCGAGCGCGGGCTTGAGGAGGAACTTATGCCCGAGACCCTGACTCTGATGCCGGGAGCGCTGATGCTCTCGGATATCGAGCGCCTTCGCTCGGGTGGACTTGCCATAACCGTCGACGAGCGGGCCTGGGCCGAAGTCGAGCGTTCTGCAAGGCTCGTGCTCGATGTCGCCGCGGGCGACGCCAGGGTCTACGGCATCAACACCGGATTTGGCAGCCTCGCGCGGACCGCGATCTCGCGCGACCGCATCAACGACCTGCAGAGACGCATCGTCCTGAGCCACGCGGCCGGCACCGGTGCACCTCTGCCCGATCCCATCGTGCGGCTGGTTCTCGCTCTCAAGATCAACGCGCTCGCCCTCGGACTTTCCGGGTGCCAGAGAACGACAATCGAAGCGCTTGTCCGACTCTACAACCACGACGCGCTTCCCGTCATTCCGGCCAAGGGATCGGTTGGCGCATCCGGGGATCTGGCCCCTCTGGCACACCTCAGCGCCGTTCTCATGGGCTACGGCGAGGTGCGCATGGATGGCGAGACAGTGCCGGCCTCCACGGCGCTCGGGCGTGTTGGCCTCGAGCCCGTGGCGTTCGCTGCCAAGGAGGGCCTGGCACTGCTCAACGGAACGCAGGTCTCGACGGCGCTGGCGCTTGACGGCTTGATCCGGGCGCAACGCAACTTTGCAACAGCCGTCATTGCCGGCGCCCTTTCGGTCGATGCGTCGCTCGGTGCCGACACGCCCTTCGATCCGCGCATTTCCGAGGCACGCGGTCAGGTGGGGCAGACCAGGGTCGCGTCCGTCTACCTCGGTCTCCTGCACGGCAGCGAAATCCGCAAGTCGCACGAGGACTGCGATCGGGTACAGGACCCCTATTCGCTGAGGTGTCAGCCCCAGGTCATGGGCGCCTGCCTCGATCATCTGCGATCGGTCGGCGATGTGCTGCTGCGCGAGGCCAACGCAGTGACCGACAATCCGCTGGTGTTCTGCGATGAAGGCGACGTGCTTTCAGGCGGTAACTTTCATGCCCAGCCGGTGGCCATGGCCGCCGATATCCTTGCCCTGGTGCTCTCCGAGATCGGATCGATGTCCGAACGGAGGACGGCGCTGCTCACGAACGGAACCATGAGCTCGTTGCCGCCTTTCCTTGTCGAGGACAGCGGCGTCAACTCGGGCTTCATGATTGCCCATGTCACCGCTGCGGCGCTTGCGGCCGAGAACAAGCAAAAGGCGGTGCCGGCCTCCATCGACAGCCTGCCGACCTCGGCCAACCAGGAGGATCACGTGTCCATGGCGACCCATGCGGCACGCCGCCTCGCCGGCATGAACGACAATCTCGCCGACATCATCGCCATCGAACTGCTGGCTGCGGCCCAGGGGATCGATTTTCGTCGGCCGCTTCGCACCTCGAAGACGTTGGCGCGAGCACACGAACTGATCCGGCAACGGGTTCCCTTCTGGGACGAGGACCGCCTGATGGCGCCGGACATCGAGGCGGTCTCGGCGATGGTATGCGCCGGCGCCTTTGCCGAACTGGTCGCAGCCGAACTTGGCTGATCTTGCCATGCTTCGGTCCCATGGGCCGGTGCGTGGTCCCGTGCACCTTGTGGTGGTCTCCGGGGCCACCAAGGGCGGGCCGATGGCAGCACTTGTCCGAACGGCATGCCTTTGGGTCACCGGTTGAGATAGTGGACTTCACCGCAGCCAGGTGGTTGTCTGGACCCTGGGACAACAGGGATGCCAATCATGGCGTCATTCGTATCGCGATTTCTCAAGAGCCTCACCGGGCAGTCCGGCGGCGAGGAGAAGCGACCCGCAGGAAGCGACGAGGCCGTGACCTACAAGGAACTTCTCGTTCACCCGGCGCCGGAACGCGAAGGACAGCAATGGCGAATCGCCGGCACCATCATCAAGCAGCTCGAGGATGGCGACTGGGAACGCACCTTCACCCGCGCCGACACGTTCACGACGCATGAGGATGCCGTGACCAATTCGGTCCGCAAGGGAAAGCAGATCATCGACGAGCGGGGAACGCGCCTTTTCGAAGACGGCAAGGCAACCGGTCGGGCCTGATCCTTCCTGGCCGCTCCTCAACCCCTGGCGCGGGCGCATTCCCGCAGGTAGAGCAAGGCCGGCAGTCCGAGTGGGAGGCCAACGCAGACTGTTTCGAGTACGGGTGCCCAAAGACCCTTCACGGCGGCACCGAAGAACGCGCCTATGCGCGGGGACAACAACTTACTGTTCGAGTACGCGCAACGGGCCGGAGATCATGTCCACGACGGTGCAGCCATCGAATGAACGGGAAGTGTGTGAACTTCCGGGAGGCAGGCTGACGCAGTCTCCCTCGACGTAGGTCGTTCCGTCGCAATCGGTCAGGGTTCCCTGGAGCATGGCAAACTCCTCGAAATCGGTATGCTCGTGCAGCTTCGAGCAGTCGCCGGGCTCGAACCTGATGAGATAGAACCCTTCTCCGGTCTCGGCCTTCGCCCGCACCGGCAGCCACTGGATCGTGCCGGAATCATCAGGCAGCGAGGGATAGGGCACAAAGCCGTTGTCGCGCCAGTTCACGATCGTGCGGCCCTGGCGCATGGTCTCCAGCTCATCATCCCCCTCGACCGTGGAGATCGGGCCCTTGATGCCGGCAAGAATGGTGCAGCCCTTGGGCGAGTGGGTGCGGTGGCGGGTTCCCGGCGCATAGCTTACGCAGTCGCCTTCCCGCAGCACGGTGCCATCGCCGTCAATGAGTTCGCCATCGAGCAAGATGAACTCTTCCCGGGCGCTGTGGAGATGCAACGCCGCGCCGCAGCCTGGCTCGGCCTTCAGGAGATAGTAGCCGTCACCGCTTCCGGGCCTGGCGCGGATGGGGCACCAGGTGAGACCGGGTTCGTCTCCGTCAAGTCCGGGATAGGGCTGCCAGTCGCAGGTCTTCCAGTTGACGACCCTGCGGCCTTCGAGATTCCAGTTCTGCATCATCAGCTCCTCTTCCTGTTGCGGGCCATCACGCATGCCATTTCGAACATGAGGTTGGCGACATTGACGAAGGTGATGCCGATCGGGTCGTGAGGCGGGGACACCTCGCAGACATCGCCGCCGACGGCATTGAGCCCGGTGAAGCTGCGCAGGATGACCTGCATGTCGCGCATGGAGATGCCGCCCGGTTCCGGAACCCCGGTGCCCGGGCAGTCCCGCGGATCGAGGCCGTCGATGTCGATGGTCAGATAGCAGGGTCCGTCGCCCAGAACGCTGCGGGCAAGGTCAATGAAACTCTCCCGTCCCATCGCCTCGTACTCGTCCATCGGCACCATGGTCATGCCGACCTCGTTGCCGTAGTCGATGTCGTCATCGCCGTAGCGGGTGCCGCGCAGTCCCACCTGGATGGTCCGCGCCGGGTCGATCAGCCCTTCCTCGACGGCGCGGCGGAGAAAGGTGGCATGGTTGATCTTCGTTCCCATGAAACTGTCAAAGGTGTCGGCATGGGCATCGACGTGGAAGAGACCGAGAGGTTCATCACGGGCAATGGCGCGCAGGATGGGAAGCGGCACCGTGTGGTCTCCCCCGATGGACAGGGGCCAGGCACCGGCATCATGAATCCCTGCGAAGAAGGCCTGGATCATGTCGCAGCTTTCCTCGACCTTGAGGGGATGGGTCGGCGCATCCCCGACATCGGCGATGTTGCAGAGATCAAAGGGCGCCACCCTGGTTGTCGGGTTGACCGCCCGGATGAGCCGGCTCGCCTCGCGCACCGCTGCCGGACCGTGGCGGGCGCCGGAACGGAACGTGACACCGGTATCGAACGGCACGCCCGCAAGGGCAATGTCGAGACGGCTGGAGACCGGGTGACGCTGGGCGCGCATGAAACTCGCGGGCTCCTGGTAGCGCGGGACAGTCCCCGAATCGAAAGGCTTGAACGATCCTTCACCCGACATGATGATCTCAGTCCTGCTTGATTGGCCGCTGCACCATTCTGGCAGACCGCCCGCAGTCGTAAAGATCAATCTGGGCTTGCCAATGGTGCCTGTCGCCATTAGGTAGTGGCGCCGACGCTTCACGCCTTCTCCTGGTTTGATGGCGGTCGGTGATCCGGCAGTGGCGTCTCCTGCGGTCCCTCATTCGCGATGCAGCCTCCTGGAGGTTCTGGTTCATGGCCCTGAAGATTCGCCTGTCACGTGGCGGCGCCAAGAAGCGCCCGATGTACAGAATCGTCGTCGCCGATTCGCGTTCACCGCGCGATGGCCGTTTCATCGAGCGCGTCGGCGTCTACCGGCCGCTGCTGCCTGCCGATGATCCCGAGCGCGTCATCATGGATCAGGACCGGATTCGCTACTGGCTCGGGCAGGGCGCCAAGCCCACGGACCGGGTCGCGGTCTTTCTCGGCAAGGCCGAGATCATTCCCATTCCGGAGCGCCGTGGGGGCAGCACCGGCGAGGTGACGGACGATGCGGAAGGGGACGACTCCTGACATCCACCCGGACTGGGTCTGTCTGGCCGTCATAGGCGCGCCGAAGGGGCTTCGCGGCGCTGTCCGACTTACATGCTTTGCCGAAGATCCGGCCGCCATCGGCGACTACAACCCGATGCACGCGGGACCCGGTGGCCGCACCCTCGATCTCACCGTCCTTGAGCACCCTCGGCGTGGACACCTGGTGGTGGCCATCAACGGCGTCACGGACAGGCAGGCCGCCGCCGCCCTTTCCGGCATCCGCCTTTGTGTCCCGCGTTCGCGCATGCCGGAGGTTTCTGCCAATGAGTTCTATCACCACGACCTGATTGGCCTCGCCGCCTTCCATGTCGACGGCTCGCCACTGGGCCACGTGCGCGCCATGCACGACTGGGGGGCCGGCGACACCATGGAAATCAGCGGAGAGGCGGCCGGGAGCGATTTCCTGGTGCCCTTCACCGAGAGCAATATTCCGGTGATCGATCTCGAGCATGGCCGGATCATCGTTGATCCGCCCGACGGCATTCTCGCGAGTGAGGAGGGGCGGTCATGACCGCACCATGGACCGCCACCATCCTCACTCTGTTTCCGGAGATGTTTCCCGGTCCGCTGGGAGCGTCCCTGCCGGGTCATGCGCTGAATTCGGGCCTGTGGGCACTGGAAACAGTGGACATTCGCCAATATGCGTGTAGTAAGCACCGCACCGTCGACGATGCGCCCTTCGGCGGCGGCAATGGCATGGTCATGCGGCCCGACGTCCTGGCACGCGCCATCGACTCGACGGCCACTGGAGGTGAAGACGAAACACTGATCCTTCTCACGCCCCGAGGCGCGCCGCTCACCCAGCAGCGCGTGCGCCAGCTCTGCAGGCAGCGGCGTCTGGTCGTTGTTTGCGGACGTTTCGAAGGGGTGGACGAGCGCGTGGTCCAGGCACGTGGTCTCGAGGAGATTTCGATCGGTGATTATGTCCTGTCGGGCGGCGAGCCGGCAGCCATCGTGCTGGTGGACGCCTGCGTGCGACTCCTCAAGGGAGTGGTCCACGCACCCGAAGGGCTCTTGGACGAGAGTTTCGAGACCGGCCTGCTCGAGTATCCGCACTACACGCGGCCTGGCACCTGGGAAGGCCGCACGGTACCGGAAGTCCTGCTGTCGGGGCACCATGGGAAGGTGCGCCAGTGGCGGCATGACAAGGCTGAACAGACAACCCGGGAGCGCAGGCCCGACCTCTGGTCCCGATACCGGGCAACAAGAGAATAAGGGCTGATGCAGGCCAGCGGAGGACGAGAGATGAACGTTCTGGAGACGATGGAACAGGAGCAGATCGCGAAGTTCCTGGAGACGAGGGAAATTCCCGAATTCGCGCCCGGGGATACCGTGCGGGTCGCCCTGCGCGTGGTCGAGGGAACGCGCGAACGCATCCAGAACTACGAAGGGGTGTGTATCGCGCGCAAGAATCGCGGTCTGAACTCCTCCTTCACGGTTCGCAAGATCTCCTACGGCGAAGGCGTCGAGCAGGTGTTTCCGCTCTATTCGCAGCGCATTGCATCGATCACCGTGGTGCGACGAGGCGCCGTGCGGCGGGCAAAGCTCTACTACCTGCGCGGACGCACCGGCAAGGCGGCGCGCATTCCCGAAAAGCGAGACGACAGGGCGAAGGCAGCCAAGAAGTCCTGACCCCGGGACGCTTCGCAAAACCCCTTGGCGCCGGATGACGGCATCTTTCGACCATGAACGCACCGAAGACACTCTACGACAAGATCTGGGACAGCCATGCCGTCGCCGACATGGGAGACGGCACGACTCTCATCTATGTCGACCGACATCTCGTCCACGAGGTGACCAGTCCCCAGGCCTTTGAGGGATTGCGCCAGAACGGCCGGCAGGTCCGGCGGCCGGCGGCAACGCTGGCGGTTGCCGATCACAATGTGCCGACGACGGACCGCAGTCGGGGAATCGACGACGAGGAAAGCCGGATCCAGGTCGATACCCTGGCGGAGAACTGCGAGCACTTCGGCATTGCTCTTTTCGGCATGGACGATCCGCGCCAGGGGATCGTTCACATCGTCGGGCCCGAACAGGGATTCACCCAGCCCGGCATGACGATCGTCTGCGGTGACAGCCACACCGCCACTCACGGCGCCTTCGGCGCTCTCGCATTCGGCATCGGCACCTCCGAAGTGGAGCATGTGCTGGCCACGCAGACGCTGGTCCAGAGGCGTTCGCGCAACATGCGCATCACGGTGGAAGGCGAGCCGGGCCCCGGAGTCACGGCCAAGGACCTCATCCTTGGCATCATCGGTGCCGTGGGCACGGCCGGTGGCACTGGACATGTCATCGAGTATGCCGGTCCGGCGATCCGCGCCCTTTCCATGGCCGGACGCATGACGGTCTGCAACATGTCGATCGAGGCCGGGGCCCGCGCCGGCCTGATCGCACCGGACGACAGGACCATTGCCTGGCTTGAGGGAAAGCCCTTCTCGCCAACGGGCGACGACTGGAACCGGGCCGTGGCCTGGTGGGCGACGCTGGTGTCGGATCCGGGCGCCAGCTACGACCGGGAGGTGGTGATCCAGGCCGGCGACATCGAACCGCAGGTTACCTGGGGAACCAGTCCCGAGGACGTCCTGCCGATCTCCGGTGTCGTCCCCGATCCCGGCGAGGTCGCGGACGACGAGCGGCGCGCGGCGATGGAACGCTCCCTTGACTACATGGGTCTTGAGCCCGGAACCCGGCTGAAGGACATCCCGATCGACCGGGTCTTCATCGGTTCCTGTACCAATGGCCGCATCGAGGACCTGCGCGCCGTGGCCGGTGTCGTGGAGGGCCACAGGGTGGCTGACGGCGTGCACGCGATGGTGGTGCCGGGATCCGGGCTGGTGAAGAAGCAGGCAGAGGACGAGGGGATCGATCGCATCCTCACGGAGGCGGGCTTCGATTGGCGCGAGGCCGGTTGTTCGATGTGCCTGGCGATGAATGCCGACCGACTGCTTGACGGCGAACGCTGCGCCTCCACCTCGAACCGCAATTTCGAGGGACGCCAGGGACGCGGCGGACGCACCCACCTGGTCAGTCCCGCCATGGCCGCGGCCGCGGCCATCCGCGGCACCCTCACCGACGTCCGCACGCTCGGGGGCTAGGTCCATGGAACGGTTCACCACGCTGACCGGGATCGCCGCACCTCTGCCGATGATCAATGTCGACACCGACAAGATCATCCCGAAGCAGTATCTCAAGACCATCCGCAGGACCGGACTCGGCCGCCATCTCTTCGACGAGATGCGTCACGATGCTGAAGGTCGCGAACGCCCGGAGTTCATCCTCAATCGCGACCCGTGGCGCCAAGCATCCATTCTCGTGACGGAGGACAACTTCGGCTGCGGGTCGAGCCGTGAGCATGCGCCGTGGGCCCTCCTCGACTTCGGCATCCGCTGCGTGATCGCGCCGAGTTTCGCCGAGATCTTCTTCGGCAACTGCGTCAACAACGGCATCCTGGCCGTCACCATGCCGCAAGAGGACGTGCGGCGGCTGATGGACGATGCCCGGGCCGGGCACAACGCGAGGCTGACTGTCGACCTCGAGAGCCAGACCGTGACACGTCCCGACGGCAGCCGGATCGCCTTCGCCATCGACGAGTCGGTGAAGCACCGGCTCCTGAACGGGCTCGATCCGATCGGCATCAGCCTTTCGAAGGAGGCTGACATCACCGCCTTCGAGGAGCGCCGCGCCGCTCTGCAGCCATGGCTCTGATGAGGAGGCGGGGACGTTGACCTCAAACCGGTCATTGCTGCTTCTGCCCGGCGACGGGATCGGACCGGAGGTCATGGACGCCACGAGGCGCGTGATCGACTGGTTCGACAGGGAAAACCGACTCAACGTCGACATCAGGGAAGCCCTTGTCGGCGGCGCCAGCATCGACGCCCACGGCACACCGCTGACCGACGACACCCTGGAGCGGGCGAAGTCGGTAGACGCCGTTCTCTTCGGCGCTGTCGGTGGTCCGCGCTGGGACGGGCTCGACTTTTCCGTGCGGCCCGAGCGAGCCCTCCTGGGCCTGCGCAAGGAGATGGAGCTCTTCGCCAACCTGCGTCCGGCTGTAGTCTATCCCGCCCTCTCGCACGCCTCGTCGCTCAAGCCCGACATCGTCTCGGGCCTCGACATCATGATCGTGCGCGAGCTGACCGGCGGCATCTACTTCGGCGAGCCGCGCGGCATCGAGGATGCCGGCGGCGGCGAGCGCCGCGGGGTCAACACACTGGTCTACACGACTCAT
>JAJEBJ010000479.1 GCA_022822575.1 Alphaproteobacteria bacterium
CGGCGTCACCCAGGCAAAGCCCAGATTTTTCCCGGTCCGGTTTCCGCGACCGATTGAACTGACAGCGCCCACGCGCGTCCCCTCCATGAGGACCGCCTCGCCGGCGTGGCCATCGCAACCGTCACCATCCTCCACCTCGAGATAGGCACAGGCCCACTTCAGGGGGCGGGAGGCACACTCGACGGTTGCCTCGCGACCGACAAAGGCGCCCTTGTCGAGCCTGACGAAACGCATCATGCCGGCTTCCGGCATGGTGACCTCGTTGGTGAGTTCGGCTCCTCCCCGGAAGGCCTTCTCCAGGCGCATCGCATTCATGGCAAATGATCCGAAACGGCCTATGCCGAGCGACGCCCCGGCATCCATGAGCGCGTCGTGAACCGCAGGCAGCGCATTCCGGTGGCAGTGAAGTTCCCAGCCCAGTTCCCCGACATAGGAAAGGCGCAAGGCCCACACCGAAGAGCCGGCAATGACGAGGCGCCGTGCCGTCATCCACGGAAAGGAGGCGTTGTCGAGCGCACTGCCGGCGACCGCAGTCAGGATGTCGCGCGACCGCGGTCCCTGGAGGGAGAGTCCCGCCCATGTGGCTGAATGGTTGGTGACCGCAACACCCGGGCAGGCAGGCAGAAGGTCGAGAAGACGCTGTTCGTGAGCGGCCGAGGCAATGAGCAGGAAGCGTTCCGCCGCCATCCTGACGATGACAAGTTCGGTCTCGATGCGACCGGCCGGGTTCAGCATGTGGGCAAGGATGATGCCGCCGTCCCTGCCCGGCAGGCGGTTGGCGACCAGTCCGTCGAGCCAGGATGGCGCCGCGCCACCCGTCACCTCGACCCTGGTGAAGGCGGTGATGTCCATGAGACCTGCCCGGGAAGCGACCGTCCGCACCTCTGCAGCCACGAAGTCGTCGACAACGGTGCGACGAAAGGAATGGTGCTCCACCGCGGCCGCGCCTGAGGTGGCAAACCAGCGGGGTCTCTCGTGACCGCAAACCTCCTCGAAGACGGCTCCGGCATCGACGTTGTGGTCGTGGACCGGCGAGGGTCTGACCGGACGTCCGGCCTGCCGGTTGAGGTCGGGAAAGGGAACTTCGTGACGCAGGCAGTAGTCTTCCCTCGCCTTGATCACCTGCCATTCCCTCGTCGCCCACGATCCGTAGCGTCGCGGGTCGAAAGCGGTCATGGAAAGATCTGCGGTGCCGTGGACGATCCATCGCGCCAGTTCCCGGGCGAGACCAGGTCCCCACCCGATGCCGATCTGTGTGCCGCAGCAGCACCAGTAGTTTCTCACGCCAGGGACCGGACCGATCAGCGGATTGCCGTCGGGGGGATGGGAAATGGCTCCGTGGACGGTTCGGCGGATGCCTGCCTCGCTCAGCACCGGCATGCGCTCCATGGCGTTTTGCAACCACGGCATGATGCGTTCGAAGTCGGGCTCGAAGAGTTCGTTTTCCGCCTCCCAGGGGCAGTGCTCGATCCACACCGCATTGGGGTTGCGCTTCTCGTAGATTCCGATGAGGCCGGATTTCTGCTCCATCCTGACATAGCCGGAGACCAGGTGGTCGTCCCGCACCACGGGGAGCTCGCGATCGAGATCAAGAAACTGGGGAATCGTCTCGGTGACGAGGTAGTGATGGGTCATCGAAGTTGCCGGAATGTCGATTCCGTTCCACGCGCCGATCTGCCTTGCGTAGGTGCCCGCCGCATTGACCACGTGTTCGCACGTGATGACACCCCTGTCGGTGGTCACCGTCCACTCGCCCTGCGAACCCTGGACGATGCCGGTCACACGGCAGCGGCGCACGATCTTTACGCCTTCGCGCCGCACCACCGTGGCAAAGGCCTGGACCACCCCCGAGGGGTCGACGTGACCGTCGTCGGGAGTGTGGAGAGCGCCAAGGACCCCGTCGAGATTGTAGAAGGGGTGAAGGGCACGGATGCGTTCCGGACCGACGAGTTCCATGGCGAATCCAAGGGATGTGCCCACGCCAAGGGTGTGGCGCAGCCAATCCATCTCGTCTTCCCTGTAGGCGAGACGCAGGGAACCGCAACCGTGCCACGACACCGGCTGTCCCGACTCCCGTTCGAGGTCACCGGAATAGAGACGGATGTTGTAGTCGACGCACTTCCCCAGCGTGAGGCTTGATGTCGAATGGGTGATCTGTCCGGCGGCGTGCCACGTCGAACCGGACGTGAGTTCGGCCTTTTCGAGGAGAACCACGTCCCGGCATCCCTCGGCGATGAGCCCGTGGGCAAGACCGGTTCCCATGATGCCGCCACCGATGATGACGATGCGTGCCGTTGTGGGGATGGCGGTGGCCATCGATGAAGTGAGGATCACTCTCGGGCGAGAGCCAGGATCATGGAAAGCTGACACAAGGGCAGGCCGGTCTCATCGGCCCACGCATTGAAGGCGGTGGCGACCTGGCGTTTCGCGGCCTTGCCAGTGGGCGGGCGGGAGACGATGTCGTTGTCGATCAGCGCCCCGATCACATCGCCGGTCAGAACGAAGGTGTCCTTCCCAGCCATTCTGAGGAAAGAAGGACCCGAGTTGCCGCCGAGTTGCCTGAATTCCTTTGCCAGCACGTCCCACAACCCGACGATGTCGCCGCCTGGCCAACCGGCAATCCAGGATCCGAAACCGCCGTGTTCCGCGGAAATGGCGACCATGGACGTGGCGTTGCTGCGAACCGCGCCGATCTTGGTCCAATGGCGAATGAGAGCCCGGTTGGCCATCAGGTCGTCGAGATCCTCGTCGCTCATCATGGCGACCCTCCTCGGCGCGAAGCCGTGGAAGGCGTCCTCGAATGCCGGCCACTTCGAATCGACGAGAGCATGCTTGAGACCCGCGCGGAAAATGCGGAGCGACATCATCGAGAGGTAACGATCATCGCCCGTGCCGGCAAGGTCCGCCACCGTCTTCGGCCTGGGGAGTCGGGCCTCGAGATTCCGGCGTCCGCCGGAGCGAACCGTCGCCCGCTCCAGGAACGGTCCGAAGGGAATCATCAGGCAGGCCTGAACGACGCCACCGCGGCGACAGCCGCATCGCGCAGCAACGCATGATCGGCGACCGCGAGCACCATGTCGTAACCTCTCTCGAACATGGCCGTGGGGTCGTCGAAGGGCGCCGGAATGCCGCCGAGCAGGCGCCCCGATTCCCTGATGCGGCGCTCCGCCTCGTCCAGCAGCTCCCGGGCCTCCGGAGAGGTCTGGTCGTGAAGCCGGTCGATACTGCTGGCAAGATCGTTGCGGCCAATGAAGAGAACGTCGATGCCCTCGATGCCGCCGATGTCGGCGAGATTGCCGACGGTCACCGCAGTTTCGACCTGGCTCAGCACCAAGACGTCCTCACCGCGGTTGCGTATGAAGGCATCCTTCTCGTAGCCGTAGCGTGCCGCCCTGACGTTGCCGGGGGCGACCCCGCGTACCCCGAGCGGCGGCATCCTGCAGGCTGCCACTACCTGTGATGCCGCTTCGGCCGTCTCGACGAGTGGCACCATGATGCCGTCGATGCCCGTATCAAGGGCCTTCTTGATGAACTGGGTGTCGTTGTCCCTCACCCGCATCATCGCTGTTTCGGTGCCACCTGAACGAATGGCCTGCAGCTGGGTGATGGCGGACAGGGCATCGCCCGGACCGTGCTCCTGATCGATCATGATGAAATCGAAGCCGGCGCCCGCCATGATTTCGGTAGCGATCGGGCTTTCCATGTTCACCCACGCTCCGAGCTGTTTCGCGCCACCCTTCATGGCCTGGCGAATGAGATCACCTGTCGGCACGGTCGCTGTCTCCCCGGTTCTGTGTTCGCCTGGTGTTGCCTGCTGCAACCGGCCGCAACAGGAACGCCGGCACGAACGGGCCCTCGCCGAAGGGGACGGCGCCGGCATCCTCCATCTCCCCTACCTGGACCTCGCTCTTGGCAGCAGCGCGACGACGAGCCGTCGCATCCTCCTTTTCCCAGTTTCGCCGACCGCGACGGCGGTTCTCCTGGGGAGGGTCGGGTGCGCCTGCAAGATCGACGTGGCGGATACCCTCCAGTTCGACCACCGGCAACTGGCGGGAAATGAGCCTGGCAATGGCATCAAGCGCATCGCGGTCTTCGGGCGTTGCCAGCATGTAGGAACAGCCCCTCATGCCGGCGCGGCCGGTTCGACCGATGCGGTGGACGTAGTCCTCGGCATTGACGGGAACGTCGTAGCAGATGACATGGCTGACACCGAAGATGTCGATGCCCCTGCCGGCCACGTCGGTACACACCATGGTTCGGGAATCACCGTTCTTGAAGGCAGCCAGTGCGGTCTCCCGGTCGTGTTGAGACATGTCGCCCTGCATGCGCACGGCATCGATGCCGCGCCGAACCAGGGAACCATGGAGGGAATTGACATCCCGCTTGCGGTTGGCGAAGACCATGGAACTCGTCACTTCCTGCATGCGCAGGAGACGGCGCAGGGCCCGTTTCTTTTCGTTACCATCCTCGACGATGACGAGAGACTGATCCACGGTGTCGGCCGGCGAGTCCGGAGGCGCTACCGCCACTTCCCTGGGGTTGTGGAGAAATCTCTCTGCCAGCTTGCGGATCTCTGCGGGCATCGTCGCCGAGAACATCAGCGTATGGCGAAGCGGCGGCAGAATGGTGCAGATGCGCTCGACGTCCGGAATGAACCCCATGTCGAGCATCCTGTCGGCCTCGTCGATGACGAGGTGCTTGACGCCCATCATCAGGACCTTGCCGCGCTCGATCATGTCGAGCAGGCGCCCTGGCGTGGCGATCAGGATGTCCACGTGCCCCGTCAACGCCTGCTCCTGGGCCCGCATGTCGTTGCCTCCGACAAGCAGCGCCGCTTCGAGCTCGGTCAGGCTGGCGTAGATGCGGAAGTTCTCCATGGTCTGTTGCGCCAGCTCGCGGGTCGGCGAGATGATGAGCGCCCGCGGCATGCGCATGCGGGCCCTGCTCCCCATCAGGATGTCGATCAGAGGCAGGACGAAGGCCGCCGTCTTGCCGGTCCCGGTCTGCGCACAACCGAGGAGGTCGCGCCCCTGCAGGGCTATCGGGATGGCTTTCTGCTGGATTGGTGTGGCTTCGTGGTAACCGGCTTTCGCGATTGCCGCCAGGACTTCAGGGCCAAGTCCCAGGTCTTCGAATTTCATGCCTGTCCGTGTTCCTGGTCGAGTGTGGCCATGATGGGGGAAACACAACGGTCGCTGCGGAGCGGATACTCCGTTGATGTGGTCGAGGTCAACCAGCGTCCTCAGATGATGGGAAGGAGAATGATAGGGTCGAAATCGGGTTCGTCCGGACTGCGGCGCGGGAAGGCGCCGATGGCGGCAGCCCTCACAGCCTGGCGGAATGAGGGAGAGTCGGGCATGAGCGGCGGCGATGCCATGGCTCGTGCCGTGGCGATGGCTCGTCCGCCGTGACACAGGGCGATCACAACGTCGGCGTGGCCGATGACCGGCGTCATGTCGCCACTGCAGGCGCTGTCCCCCGACAGGGTCGACGGTGCGTGGACCGCAAGAGCGATGTGGAAAACGGGTTCATGCGAACCCGGACGATCGATGGTCAGGTCGGAAAAGGGCATCCAGCCGATGTCGCCCAGCACCGCCGCAGCTTCGGCTGCCCATCGGGCATCCCCGTCGGCCGCCGACACCCGCATGACGAGTCCCTGTGGCGACGACGCGAGGTGGTGCAGAAGTCCCGGCGACCAGAGTGGCTCCTGATTGACGTGAGTCACGAGTGTCCGCGATCCGTCGCCGGCGCATCCCATGAGAGCGAGGACGAGACCCATCGCCACCATGAGTTTCCAGGGTTTGCGGTCAGATATCGAGTTCATCGACATTGCCGGCATGCTGCCTTATGAAATTGAAGCGTTCCTCGGGGCGCCGCCCCATCAGGTTCTCCACGACCCGCAGTGTCCGTGTCCGGTCGTCGGCGGGGATCTCGACGCGGAGCAGCAGACGGCTGTCCGGATTCATGGTCGTCTCCTTCAGCTGGGCGACCGGCATTTCACCGAGTCCCTTGAAGCGGCTGATTTCCACCTTGCCCCTGCCGTTGAAGTGACTCTCCAGAAGATCGTCCCGGTGCCGGTCGTCGCGAGCGTAGACGATATCGGTGCCGCGTGACAGACGGTAAAGCGGCGGCACGGCAAGGTGAAGCCGGCCCCGGTGAACGAGTTCGGGGATCTCCCGGTAGAAGTACGTGATGAGCAGCGAGGCAATGTGTGCGCCGTCGACATCGGCATCCGTCATGATGACGATACGGTCGTAGCGCAGGTCCTCGTCCCGATAGTTGTTTCCTACACCGCACCCCAGGGCCTGCGAAAGGTCCTTGAGCTCCTGGTTGGCGCGCTTCTTGTCGGCGGACGCGCTGGCCACGTTGAGAATCTTGCCGCGCAGGGGCAGCACGGCCTGGGTCTCCCTGTTGCGTGCCTGCTTGGCCGACCCGCCTGCCGAATCGCCCTCGACGAGGAAGAGTTCGGTTCCCTGCGATTCACGGCGCGAACAGTCCGCCAGCTTGCCCGGCAGACGCAGCTTGCGCGCCGGGGTCTTGCGCCGGGTCTCCCTTTCTTCACGGCGGCGCTGCCGTTCGCCGTAACGCTCGAGTGCCGCACGCAGCAGTTCGTTGGCGCTTTCCGGGTCACCGGCAAGGAAGTGATCCACATGATCGCGCACTGCACTCTCGATGAGGCGGGTCATCTCCGGATTGACCAGTTTCTCCTTTGTCTGTCCCTGGAACTGCGGGGATGTGACAAACGCCGACAGAAGGATGACGGCCCCGCCGGCGACATCGTCGGCCGAGAGCCTGTCGGCCTTTTTCGCTCCCACCCGCTCGCCATAGGCGCGCAGGGCCCGGGTCAGGGCATTGCGGATACCGCTTTCATGGGTGCCGCCCTGGGGCGTGAAAACGGTGTTGCAGTAGGTCGAAACGTAGCCATCGCCGTCAGCCGGCCACGAGATGGCCCATTCCACGCTGCCTGCCTCGTCAGCGAGGGAGGCGTTGCCAACGAAGGGTCGGGCGTTGATGGCGGCACGATTGCCAAGCAGGACATCAAGGTAATCGGCGATTCCTCCGGGGAACCGGAAGACGGCTTCTCCCGGCGTCGTGCTGTCGACGAGGGACGGATCACACGTCCAGCGAATCTCGATTCCCTTGAACAGGTAGGCCTTGGAGCGCGCCATCCGGTAGAGGCGCGCCGGCCGGAAGCCGGCGGCACCGAAGATCTCGGGGTCGGGATGAAAACTCACCCTTGTGCCGCGCCTGTTGGAAACCCTGCCAGCCTCCTCGAGGGCCGTCACCGGTTCTCCTCGCCGGTAACTCTGTCGCCACAGCGTGCGCTCACGCGCGACCTCGACCGTCAGCCTGTCGCAGAGCGCATTGACGACACTGACACCGACACCATGGAGGCCGCCGGAGGTGGTGTAGGCCTCTCCCGAAAACTTGCCGCCCGAATGCAGCGTCGTGAGGATGACCTCGAGGGCAGACAGCGAACGGTTCTTCGGGTGGGGGTCCGTCGGGATGCCCCTGCCGTTGTCCTGGACGGAACATGTGCCGTCGGCCGCCAGCTCGACATCGATGCGATTGGCAAAGCCCGCGACAGCCTCGTCCATGGCATTGTCAAGGACCTCGGCGAAGAGATGGTGGAGGCCGTGCTCGTCCGTACTGCCGATGTACATGGCCGGACGCCGCCGCACGGGATCAAGACCTTCGAGGACCTCGATATCGTCTGCGGTGTAGCTTGATCCCGACCCGGGCAGACTGTCGAAGAGATCATCCATCGCTCAAGGTGGACTATAAAGGGAACATCGCCCGGATTGCAAGGGTCGGCACAACCCCATATGGTGGAAAAACCCATGCCGGTCTCCAAGACCGTGCGGAATGGACCTGGTTTCAGTGTGCCGACGGCAACACCGCTGCCAGTGCTGGCGCGTTCTGTTAGGGTGAACGTCAATCGCGTCCGGAGCCGGTCATGAGGGACCTGAGGATCCACCCTCTTTATTTCGCATTCGGTGCCTTCAGGAAGACCTGGGCCGGCATCGATTCCATTCTGCGCCTGTCCTGGTTCCCGGTCCTGCTTGTTGCCGTTGCCGTCCACTTCCTGACCCCCGGCGCCCCCGTCTCCGACGGCACCGGCCTGCCGCCCGACGGAATTCTGCGCCTGGCCCTCCTCGCCATCGTCGGTCTCATGGTGCAGGCCATGGTTGCCGTGGCGTGGCACCGCACCATGCTGGCCGGGTTCGACGCGTCGAAGGTGCGCATCTACATCCGTTTCGGGTTTCGCGAGTTTCTCTACGGCATCATAGCCGTCTTTCTCGCCATCATCGTGGTCATGGGCCTCTACGTGGTGACCGGCGTGGTGGCCACCCTTCTGGCTGCCACGCTGGGGGTATCCGGCCCCGTGTGGCAGATGTTCGCCTTTCTGATCGGCATGGTGCCGGCCATTCTCATCGTCGCCCGGTCGTGCCTCGTGCTCCCGTCAATTGCCCTGGGCCAGGGGGCCGACCTCATCCGCAGCTGGCAGGTCACCCGGGGCCATGGAGCCCAGATGTCGGCAACGCTGATTCTCGTCTGCCTGCCGCTGGTTGTCGTCAGCATCGTCCTGCTTCACCTGAGCGGCATGTTTGTCGAGCGCGGTCTCGGTGTCGTGGTCGGGCTGGTCATGAACTACGTGAACATGATCGTCAACATCGTGATGATGTGCTTCGTGGTGACAACGCTGAGCCTGTTCTTTGCCGAACTCCATCGCGACAAGGCCGACGAGGATTCGCAGGCATGATCGCCAATCCGCCACCATGGCCCGGTGGTGCCCGCTGCGCCGTCGCGTTCACCTTCGACATGGACGCCGATTCCATCCTTCACCTCGGCTTCCACCGCACGGCCGACACCAGGGTGGCTGCTCTTTCCGCCCTGCGCTACGGACCCGAGGTCGCCGTGCCGCGGCTCGTCGACATCTACGCGGAATTCTCCATGCGCCAGACATTCTTCCTTCCGGCATGGTGCATCGAGCGGTATCCGGCGGCGGTGGACACGATCCTCGAGGGAGGACACGAGATCGGCCATCACCACTACCTTCACGAACACGCCAACGAGATGCCGGCAGCCGAAGAGCGCGCCTGGTTCGAGCGCAGCCTCGATGTCATCGTCGAGGCGACGGGACGGCGGCCGGCCGGCTACCGGGCCGCCACCTACCGATTCTCCCGAAACACGCTCGACATCCTCATTGATGCGGGCATCCGCTACGACGCCTCGCTCTTCGGCGACGATGTGCCCTATGTCCTCGCGAATGATCGCGGATCGGTTGTCGAACTGCCGAGCCACTACGGCCTCGATGACTGGCCCCATTTCCAGTTCTCCCGGGACTTCGAGACCATGATGCCGATCAAGTCGGCGGCTGAGGCGCACAGGGTCTTCCGAGAGGAGTTCGACGCCGCCTGGGAATACGGCGGCCTCTGGATTTCAGTGTGGCATCCCTTCCTCAGCGGACGCCTCGCCAGAGCCCGGGAGATGAGGACTCTCATCCGCTACATGCATGAGAAGGGCGATGTCTGGTTCGCCACCCTCGAGGAGATCGCCTCCCATGTGCGGCACCTCGAGGAAAGCGGCGCGTGGACACCACGGCGCGACCGCCTTCCCTATTATCCGGGCCCTATTCCGGAACTCGGCGACGCCGAGCCAGGGAATGTCGAACCGCTGTAAGGTCCCGGCTTGACGTCGCGGTGGCGACCGTTGCGATGTCGTGTTCTGAAAAGGGAATGTCGCAATCACGCAAATGCAGACCGACATTCGGTGCATGGTTCGGGGTGGCTAGTCGGATTCGAACCGACGGCCTCCTGGACCACAACCAGGCGCTCTAACCGACTGAGCTATAGCCACCACAACGACCTTTCGTTCTCTACGACGCCAAGCGTCTCCTGGTCAACCCGACACCCCGGACCTGACATGATTCCTGCCGACAATCTCCAGAACATGGGCTCCGAGACCGCGTTTGCCGTGCTTGCCCGCGCCAACCAGCTCGCTGCCGAAGGGCGCGACATCATCAATCTCGGAATCGGCCAGCCGGACTTTCGCACCCCGGATCATATCGTCGAGGCGGCGGTCAAGGCCCTGCGCGACGGCCACCACGGGTATACACCGGCTCCGGGCATCATGCCCCTGCGCGAAGCAGTGGCGGCCGACATCCTGGAACACCGAGGCGTCGAGGTGTCCCCGGAACAGGTCATGGTGGTTCCGGGCGGCAAGATGACGATGTTCTTCGCCATTCTCATGTTCGGTCAGCCGGGCCACGAGATCCTCTATCCCAATCCGGGATTTCCGATCTACGAATCCATGATCCGCTATACCGGCGCCACGCCCGTTCCCATCGAGCTTCACGAGGACAGGCTGTTTTCCTTCAGCGCCGACGAAGTGCTGTCGAAGCTGTCGGACCGCACGCGGCTGGTCATCATCAACAGCCCCGGCAATCCGACAGGCGGCGTCATCGACGACGAAGAGCTCGACCGCCTCGTTGCCGGCCTCGAGGACTTCCCCGAGACGGCCGTGCTGTCGGACGAGATCTATTGCCGCCTGGTCTTCGACAACAGGGCCCACCGCAGCCTGCTCGGTTATGAATCGATCCGCGACCGTCTCATCCTGCTCGACGGCTGGTCCAAGACCTACGCCATGACCGGCTGGCGGGCCGGGTACGGCGTGTGGCCGAAGAGTCTGGTGGAGGCTATCGACAAGATGATCGTCAACGCCAACTCCTGCACCAATGCGGCAACCCAGATGGCCTGCCTTGCCGCCCTCACCGGCCCACAGGACAGCGTCGAGACCATGCGCCAGGCCTTCGAGGAGCGCCGCGGGGTGATCGTCGATTTGCTGAACGCCATCCCGGGATTTCACTGCGTCATGCCCGGAGGAGCGTTCTACGCCTTCCCCAACATCGCCGGAACGGGACGCAATTCCTGGGAGCTCGGGCAGGCCCTGCTCGAGGAGTGCGGCGTGGCCACGGTCCACGGCACCAGCTTCGGCGCCATGGGCGAGGGCTTCCTGCGTCTCTCCTACGCCGCGTCCATGGACAACATCCGCGAATCAGCCCGCCGCATGAGCGACTATCTCAGCTGAACCCGGCGGCGCCTGCCCCCTTCAGAAGCTGACGGGTCTCGACAGGGTTGCCGCCATCGCGCCGCCACGGAACTGTTCCGGCGTCGGAAGGACCGGCAGTCCGGACAGCGGAACCGGTCCCGACAACGCAATCGTGAGGATGGCCTGCTTCCTACAGCACCCTTTCGAAGTAGCGCACCGCATGATCGACCAGGCTGCGCATGGGGAACAACACGGATGGGGCATCGCCAATCCTGCCTCGTCGCGATCGTTCTTCAGTGGCGAATTCCTCTCCGACGGCAGGAAAGTGGGTACCGTTGTCGTCCGCAACATTCGGCACGTCCATCCATGTGCGTCGTCCGTCGTCCAGCATCGGAAATCGCAAGGTCTTGACCCTTCTCTTGTCGACCAGTGACTCGGCGAAGTGCAATGCCGTGCACCGGTTGAAACCCACACCGAGAAGCAGGATCCGGCAATCGAGGCTGTAGAGCTTCTCGAACGGTCCGCCCGGACCTTCCG
>JAJEBJ010000393.1 GCA_022822575.1 Alphaproteobacteria bacterium
ATCAACTTCATGCCGGTCGGCGGGCCTGCCTTCACCAGCGATCTCGACAAGGGGCGGCGCGCCGGAACCTATGCGGAGTTTTGCGAGTACGTGAAGCTTGAGCAGATGTTCGACATCCTGCACATGACGTGTGGCGGCGCCTTCGCTCCTCTCGATCTTCCGGCCGAATCAAGGCACCTCGATCAGGGTCGGGCGGCGTTTGTCTACTGCGACAAGGCGGTCCCGGTGAGCCTTCTGGGCCGGGACCGGGCGCGCGACGGCATCGAACTCGCCAAGATCGCCCTGGGCCTTGACGATCGTGACCTTGAGACCACGCCTTGCGTCCTCGGCAACATCAACACCAACTCCCCCCGTCAGCTTGATGGTTCAATGGCCCAGGGACTGATCACCCTTGCCCGCGCCAACCAGCCGGTGGTGGTGACGCCCTTCACGCTGTGCGGCGCCATGGCTCCTGCGACCGTGGCCGGTGCCCTGGTGCAACAAAACGCCGAAGCGCTCTTCGGCCTGGCCCTCATCCAGATCGTCAGGCCCGGAGCTCCCGGTCTCTACGGCGGCTTCACCAGCAATGTCGACATGAAGACCGGCGCCCCTGCCTTCGGCACACCGGAATATGCCCTCGCCTGTCAGGCAACCGGACAACTGACGCGGCGTTATCAGGTGCCCTACCGGTCGAGCAACACCAACGCCTCGAACGCTCCCGACGCCCAGGCCGCCTACGAGAGCATGATGTCCCTGTGGGGCGCCATCATGGGCCACGCCAACTTCCTCTTCCACAGCGCCGGCTGGCTCGAGGGCGGACTCGTCGGCAGTTTCGAGAAACTCATCATCGATGCGGAGATGCTGCAGATGATGGCTGTCTACCTTGAGGGGATCCGCGTCGACGACGACACCCTTGGATTTGACGCCATTGCCGAGGTGCAGCCCGGGGGCCACTACTTCGGCGCCCGTCACACCCTGGAGCGCTACGAGACAGCCTTCTACAGCCCCTTCCTGTCGGATTGGCGCAATTTCGAGAACTGGAGTGACACCGGATCCGTGGAGACGGCCGAACGGGCCCACCGGTTGTGGAAACGCATGCTGAAGGACTACGAAGCGCCTGCAATACATCCCGGCATCGTCGACGGCCTCGACGATTACGTCGCTCGACGCAAGGAAGAAATCCTCGGCTCCTGACCTCACCGCCAGCGCGGTATCGTCAACCAGGGCCCGGTTGCGAGGCGTCCACGCCACCAGACCAAGGGCCTCCCTTTCCCCTACGCCAGCGCTCGTTCAACGCACCAGACGGCCGTGCATGGAACGGTGGCGCGTTGGCAGAACCGAATGCCGCGCTTGGCATCTGCTCGGCGGCCGACCGAGATGATGGCGTCGAGTATGCAGTGCTTCTGCGTGCCCTCGGCTCGAACTGCCAAGTACTCCTTCAGTCGCGGGAAGCCGGTCATCCGGTTCCCCGCGCAGATCCTCAAAGGGCGCATTGACACATGCGACTCCCCCCTCAGGTGGTCGCGATGCCTCAGTGCGGCCCACGGGTGGCGGACTCTCAGCGGCAGTCAGTGCGTTCGGATGGGTGGCCATGTCCACGAGGTCCGGCCGATCTGCGAGCACAAACGGAGCTCGCGCGAGCACGCGTCGCAGCTGTTGTCGGAACCGATGCGGTACGTTACCGCTTCCGCAGACAGCGCAATGGTTCAGTCGTCCGTTGAGGACCCGTTTTGGTCAGGCTGCAAGCGTCCGCGTGCCGTCATGCCAGGATCAGCGAAGGGCCTTCGCCCACAGAGGCGGCTTGACGCCCTGGTCGATCGGGACAACCGGCGTGACGCGGCAGTACTCGCGTCAGTCATCCTCTTCGGCGAGGCCGTAGGTGGCGAATCCCCTTGCGGTGCGGGCAATGGCGGCGTCGCTCAACAACACCGGTCCGCCGATCTGCAGGGTGAGGTAGTACTGCCGGGCAATGGTCTCGAGTTCGACGGCGCGCCACATGGCCTTGGCGAGGCTGTCGCCAAGGGTGATCATGCCGTGATTGGCGAGCAGGCAGGCAGTGCGATCCTTGATGGCCTTAAGTGCGAGGTTGGAGAGTTCTTGCGTTCCGAAGGTGGCATAACCTGAGCAACGAACATTGTTGCCGCCGAAGGCGGCGATCATGTAGTGGCAGGAAGGGATGGACTTGCGGGCGATGGCGAGCGCCGTGCAATAGGTCGGGTGGGCGTGAACCACGGCACTGGCGTCGCTTCGCGCCCGCAGCAGGTCGAAGTGAAAACGCCACTCCGTGGAGGGCCGTCTGGGACCGTCCCATTTCCCACCACCGTCGAGCGGAAACGAGGCGATCATCTCCGGTTCGAGATCGTCGTAAGGTACCGCAGAGGGCGTCACAAGCATGCGATCCTCGAAGACTGCCGAGATGTTGCCCGATGTCCCCTGGTTGATGCCCTTGGCGTTCATTTCACGGCAGCGTTCAACGATCTCGCGGCGCAATACCTTTTCCGCCTGGTTCATCTCTCGCATCTCCTCGGGGATCTAGTTCCGGTCCGGGTCAATCATTGACTTGACATGAAATCATCAGCGTGAAAATAATCGCAACTGTTGCAAAATTTCGCACGCTAGGGAAGAGGGGAACGTTGATCGCGGCCAACAGAACGCGCGTTCTCGACCACGAAGCGAGCCTCTCGGCCCGCGCGGCGTGGCTCTACTTCTGCGGGCACATGACCCAGGGTGAGGTGGCGAAGAGGCTTGGAGTGCCCTCGACCAAGGCGCACCGCCTGATTGCCCGCGCGACCCGCGAGGGCCTGGTGCGCATCTTTGTCGACGCCAATGTCTTCGAGTGCGTGGAACTCGAGGAATCGCTGACCCGCCAACATGGACTCAAACTCTGCCGCGTGGCACCGGATCTCGGTGAGGGGCACCTGCCTCTTCGAACGCTGGGTCTTGCGGGCGCCAACTTCCTTCGCGACATTCTCGAGCGCCGTCTGCATCGCTGCATCGGTGTCGGCCAGGGTCGCACCCTCTCGTCCGTGGTCGGCGCTCTTCCAACCATGCAACGCCCCGACATGTCGTTCGTGTCGCTCATCGGTGGCCTGACCCGCAAATTCGCGGCCAATCCCTATGACGTCATCCACGGCCTCGCCGAAAAGACCGGAGCGGAGGCCTACATGCTGCCGGTGCCTCTCTTTGCCAAGTCATCGGCGGACAAGAAGATTCTCATGGCTCAGGCAGGCATATCCGAAGTCTTCGCCATGGGCCGTTCGGCGACGTTGCTGCTTGTCGGAATTGGCGGCGTGGACAGTCACGCGCATCTCTCCGAAACGGGAATGGTGAGCAAAGACGAAATCGACAGCGTGCGCACCGGAGGGGCAGCGGGCGAGATCCTCGGCCATTACCTTGACGGCGACGGCCAACCGGTGGCTTCGGCGTTCAACGGGCGCGCGATGTCTCCGGGTATCGCCGAGTTGAATAACCGCCGGGTGATCGCCATCGCCGGCGGCGTCGCCGCAGTG